>NZ_AONB01000008.1:0-146715 GCF_000585235.1 Nitrincola nitratireducens
GACGGTCCATTGGAAGTAGTTGCAAGCGCAACGGACAACAACGGCAACCCAATCACAGGCACAGACAGCGCTGAGTTGGATGCGATTGCAGCTGAAATAACAGTTGATACCACTGTCAACAATGAAACAGGTCTGATGGATATTGAAGGTACAACAATAGATGTGCCTGAAAACAGCACTGTCGAAATCACGATTACAGACAGTGTAGGGAATACCGTTACAACCCAAGCGAGTGTCAATGAGGACGGAAGCTATTCAGTTGAAAATGTTGATATTCGTGAGTTAGTCGATGGTGATTTAACGATTGATGCCAAAGCCATTGATAATAATGGTCAGGATGTCTTTGCTCAAACGAACGATGAACTGTTGTTAGTGGTAGAGCTTGCGATTGAGACATCGGGTTCACTCGAAGTCTTTGAAAAGTTCTTGTCTAATGGCTCAGCAGCAAATGACGGTGAACCGAAAGACAGTGGCAGTATTAGAATTACCACATCTCAAGGCATCCAGTCAGTCACCATTGCAGGTGTTGTGATTACCCTGGAAGCGCTGGAAGCGAGCAATGCATCGCCGATTAGCATCACCACACCAGAAGGTAACTTGGTTGAGATCGTTGGCTTTATACAAGTCAACGATAACGCTTACCAAGTTGATTACACGTTTGAGTTGTTAAACCCAGCGTCACATCCTGAACAAGGAACAGATGAGTTGGCCAAAGAGCCAATCAGTTTGTCAGTCACGGATCAACGTGGAAATGTTGAAAGTTCTGAGGTAGAGGTATCAATTGTTGACGATATTCCTGCAGCGGAAGATGTAAAAGAAAACATCGGTGTAGCCCTGACTGAAGCTGGAATTTCTGGTTTCAAAGCAGGCTTCTTGCTCGAAGAAACTACCGCTGTTAATGGAAGTGTATCAGGTGAGGTCCTTGATGCAGATGCATACGCGGATCGCTTAACTTGGGGTACGCCTGCAAATGGTTCCCAAGGTTCGAACTATGTATTCGAGGATAATGAAGACTTCCGTACAGGTGACACGATTTTCACTGACCAATTGATTGAGTTGGGAACCTTTACCCACAACAACTTCCCAATTCTGTCGTCGGGCTCGATCCTGACAAGCACCGTATTGGAAGTTAAATTTACGTTGGTGATTGATGGTGTTGAACAAGAGATTTCGGGTCAAGTGTTCCTTGAGCACGATGAAACACCGAATACAAACTCGGATCCGCAAGCACCTGAAAATGATGACATCATCAAGATCACGAATATTGATTTTGTTCAAACTTATGAAATCAATGATCGCATCTACGAGTTCCGAATTAAGGGCTTCTTAGATCAAGACGGTAATATTGTTGATGAAATTAGAACAACCGAACAGGCGTCTAACTCATTTAAACTCTTTGCCGAATTGGCTTCAACGTCTGATCTCCCTGTGTTTGAGGGGCAGGTTGACTACTTCTGGGGTGCCGATGGCGCCGCTGATGAAGATCCCGTGATTTGGAAGGATATTGATGCTGCATCCGGTGTGATTGAAACGGATCTTGGTATTTTGACTATCAATCCAGATGGCAGCTACAGCTATGAAGTCAAGACGGAGGCTCGCAATAAGCTGCAGTTAGGTGAAGTCTTAGTTGATCGATTCACATACGTGCTGAAGGATGCAGATGGTGATTTGGTTGAGTCCTCATTGGAGATTCATCTAAATGGTGTTTCTAACTTCATCACAATGCAGGTTACAGCGCCAACGGTACAAGAGAAATTCTTGCCGGAAGGATCAGCGGCTGGTGAAGGGTCAACTTCAGCCAGTGGCCAAGTAGTGATCACATCTGCAAATGCAATTACGTCAATCTTGATTGATGGAGCTTTGTTGAATCAAGAGCAGCTAAATAACCTTGCAGATACACCTTTTGTGTTGACCACAGCGGCTGGAAACACGGTGACACTGACAGGCTTTGAAGAGGGGGCATCAGGTATCTACAAGTTAAACTACGAGTTTGATTTGACATCACCTGAAGCACATTCTGCACAAGGTGCAGACGAACTCTCTAAAGGGTTGTTCGACATTACCGTAACCAGTGCGAGTGGTGCTGAAGCGACGACTCAGCTTAAAGCCAATATCATTGATGATGTTCCAGTTGCAGCTGAAACTGAAGTATCACTTGACGTGAATCTCGTGGAGGCAAAAATAGGCTCCTTTGAAGCTGGTTTTGAGTCTTTCGGCGCAGCGACAGGTACAAATGTCGATCAAGATACTTTCGTTGATAAGCTTGAATGGGGTACACCAACGTCTGGTTCGCAACGCTCTGGTTATACCTTTGTCGATAATGAGGAGTTGCGTGTTGAGACTGATATTGCACTTGATCAGTTGATTACATTGGGTGTCTTCACACACAACAACTTCCCAATCTCGTCGGGTTCAAGCAACTTTACGGGTACGGATTTGATTGTTCGCTTTAATCTTGTTATCGAGGGAGAGCTGCAGGCAGTCGAAGCGAGAATCGTTTTGGATCATAATGAGACGTCAAATACGAACTCGACGCCAACACATCCGGATAATGATGATATTGTCACCATTACGAATGTGGATGCTACACAGACGTTTATCGTTAATGGTCGTGAATACCAGTTCCAAGTGAAAGGGTTTATTGATCAAAATGGAAATGTGGTTGAGCAAATTCGTACGACTGAGACTCGTTCTAACTCGTTTGAACTTGTTGGACAGCTCGTCTCAACCTATGCGCTGCCGTCGATTGAGGGTCAAGTTGACTACAACTTCGGTGCCGATGGTGCTGCCGTTGCAGATGCTGTGAAATGGTCTGGTATCAATGCCGCATCTGGCACAATTGATGGAGTGTACGGTAGCCTGACTATCCAAGAGGATGGTTCGTATACCTACATTGCTAAACCTGATGTGCTATCGACACTGAAGCCAAATGAGTTAGTTCAAGACTCCTTCACTTACGTCTTAACAGATGCGGATGGAGATCAGGTTCAGTCTGTACTTACCATTAACCTGAATGGTAAAACAGCGCAAGCCGGTGAAGTGTTCAGAGGGGATGAAGGCGACAACACGATTGTGGGTGGCAGCGGCAATGACCTGATTATCGGTGGTCAAGGCAATGACATTCTCTTTGGTGGGGAAGGCGATGATGTCTTCAAGTGGGAACTCAATGATCAAGGAAGTGTGGGTGCCCCAGCAGTTGATGTTGTTAAAGACTTCTCAATAGGCAACAATGTGTTGGATTTGAAAGATCTATTGTCTGGAGAGTCTGAGTCAACCATCAATGACTTTATCTTGGCAGAGCAGGACGGTAATTCTACGGTTCTATTCATCAAGACAGATGGAGGCTTATTAGGTAATCCAGAGAATGCCGATCAGAAGATTGTCTTGGAGGGAGTGCAAATGAACGGTGAAAGTTCGGCTGAATTCCTGAATGACTTGATTAGTAAAGGTATGCTAAATATCGATAACTAAGCTAGAGCAATCCGGCTACTCGATGGATCGAGTAGCCGATGTCTGATCATGAAGTTGGCATAAAAAAAGAGGCTCTAAATAAGCCTCTTTTTTTGCTAAAGCGATATTAACTTATGCGTTGCGAATATTGTTAACAAGCAACTCAAAAATATTGCTGAGATTGATATCCTGAGATTCCGCATCCTGTCGCGCTTTATACTCAACCATACCATTTGTTAAGCCGCGGTCAGAAATAACCACACGATAGGGAATACCTATTAACTCCATATCCGCAAACTTAACACCGGGTCTTTCTTTGCGATCATCTAACAGTACATCAATGCCTGCCGTCGTCAATTGCGCATAAAGTGCATCCGCTTGCTGACGAACATCTTCAGATTTGTCGTAGTTTAATGGCACGAGGGCAACGGAGAAGGGGGCCAGTGCAACAGGCCAAATGATGCCTTTGTCGTCGTGGTTTTGCTCGATGGCTGAAGCAACGACACGTGTGACGCCGATACCATAACAGCCCATCTCCATGATAACGGATTTGCCGTTTTCATCTAGGACGGTCGCATTCATGGCTGCAGAATAACTATTACCGAGCTGGAAAACATGACCTACTTCGATACCACGTTTGATTTCAAGCTGTCCTGTGCCACAAGGGCTTGGGTCACCGGGTACAACATTGCGTAGATCTGCGACTTCAGGTGTAGGCAAGTCTCTGTCCCAATTGATACCAAAGTAATGTTTATCTTCAATATTTGCACCAGCACCAAAATCAGACATACGCTCTACCGTGCGGTCAATGATGCACGGAATAGGGAGGTTGATGGGGCCTAAAGAGCCTGGGCCTGCACCGAGTAGTGCACGAATCTCATCTTCTGTTGCAAAGCATAAAGGTGCAGCAACGAGCGGATGTTTTTCCGCTTTTATTTCATTGAGTTCATGATCACCGCGAACCAATAGCGCTACAAACTCAGCATCGGTTTGATCGCTGGCTTTGACGATCAGTGTTTTCACCGTTTTCTCAATGGGGAGATTAAACTGCTCGACCAGTTGCGCAATGGTTTTTGCCTTAGGTGTATCGACTAAATGCATGTCTTGCGTGGCTTCTGCGCGAGGGTAGCTTGGAGCCAGAGCTTCGGCTTTTTCAATGTTGGCGGCATAGGTTCCTGTATCGGAAAAGGCAATATCGTCTTCGCCCGATTCGGCAAGAACATGGAATTCATGAGATGAGTTTCCGCCAATAGATCCGTTGTCGGCTAAGACAGGTCTGAAATCCAGCCCCATACGCGTAAAAATACGCGTGTAAGTATCGTACATGAGCTGATAGGTGTCTTGAAGCGACTCTCTGTTTGAGTGAAACGAGTACGCATCTTTCATGATGAATTCGCGTGAGCGCATTACACCGAAACGGGGCCTGATTTCATCACGGAATTTTGTTTGAATTTGATAGAAGTTGGCAGGAAGTTGCTTATAACTTTTAATTTCACGGCGGATCATGTCCGTGATCACTTCCTCATGCGTTGGCCCTACGCAAAAATCACGGTTGTGGCGATCATTGACGCGCAACAGTTCTGGGCCATATTTTTCCCAACGTCCTGACTCCTGCCAGAGTTCGGCTGGTTGAATTGCCGGCATTAGCACTTCATGAGCACCCGATGCATCCATTTCCTCACGAACAATACGCTCTGCTTTGCGTAATGTACGAAGACCCATAGGGAGCCAAGTGTAAAGTCCAGAGGCAAGTTTACGTATCATGCCAGCTCTAAGCATGAGTTGATGGCTGATCACCTCTGCATCTGCAGGTGTTTCTTTTAGCGTTGAGATTAAGTATTGACTGGCACGCATAAGGCTGATGTTCCGTAGTTGACGAAAATAGCCACCATTTTAGGTGGCTATGCCAAGTGTAACAAGTATTGAGAGGGGATATTTGCTAAGCGGCGAAGCTTGCCTCTTCGACAAATTTAATTAACTCATCAATTTGGTGTTCATTAAAGACAGGGATGCCATTGCGAATGAGTTCATTCGCTGCAACGCCGGGTGACCTTATCAGAGTGTTAGAAAAGTTTCCGTCGTAAATTTCGTTATTGCCACAAGAAGGACTTTTTGATTTCATGAGTGCGCAGCATACGTGGTGCTTCTTGGCAATATCCAGCGTTGCTTCAGCCCCTGCTAAAAACTCAGGTGTTACATCGTCACCTTTATCCGTTGTAATCAGAATTGGAAATCTGGATTGGGTTTCTGCAGGAGGTCTTGGCGTTGGGAGACCTCCAAGCGTTTCGGGGCAGGCCATAACAAGCCTGCCTTCAGTTTGCCAAAGCCGTAACGTTGGATGTTGAAGAGGGCAGGTTTGGCCATCATAGCGAACTTTAGCGCCCAAAAGGCAGGCGCTTACAAGAATTTTTAACATATCGTAAACACTTTGGATGATTTATCGTTATTTTAGAGCGTGTATTTTACGATTTTTTGACACCTTTGACTAATCGGTTGCTTGCTAAGTTGATCAAAGTCAAGAAAGTAGAGATCCGTATTGTTTCAGCAAAGTGCTCATGTTCACCAGTTCTGGGAGATTCTCTGCATGCATTTTGCTCATAACTCTGGCCCTATGCACTTCAACTGTTTTGGGGCTGATTTTGAGAATCTCAGCAATTTCACGATTGGCATTGCCCGCCGTAACTAAGGACATGACCTCTTTTTCACGTCCACTTAGTTGATCATAGTGCTGAAAAATCTTTTGTTCTTCTTTGTATGAAGCAAAACGTTGCTGTGCTTCCGTGAGCCCTTTTTCGACAAGGCTTAATAGTAATTTGTCATCAAAAGGCTTTTCAATAAAGTCTAAAGCACCTGCTTTAATTGCGTTTACTGCCATGGGGATATCGCCATGGCCGCTAATTAAAATAATGGGCAGTGGAATGTGCTTTTCAGCGAGTATCTGTTGTAAGGCTAAGCCATTGGTTCCCGGCATGCGAACATCAAGCAATAAGCAACCCATGCTGAGGTCGTATTCATGTAGAAAACGATCAGCTGAATCATAGTGTTTAACGATATATCCGGCTGACTCAAGCAGCCAGCACATGGAGTCACGGAAATCTTGATCATCGTCGACTAAAAAAACCGTTTTATTGTTTTGGCTCATGTCGGGCCCTCGTAGGAAGTTTAAATAAGAAGTGACTGCCGGCAACGCCGTTAGGTTCTAACCAGAGTTGGCCTCCATGGCTTTCGATTAAGCTGCGAGCAATCGAAAGTCCCATGCCAAGCCCACTTGTTTTGCTCGTGGTAAACGGATCGAATAAAGTGCTTTGAAGGCCTGGATCAATCCCTCCCGCATTGTCAGAAACTTTGACTATTATGAAGTTTTTTTCAGTGAATGTGCAGAGTATGACATAACGCAATGCAATGTTCTTATGAGAGTAAGCTTCAATGGCATTTCGTACTAAATTCATAATGACCTGCTCAATTTGTACGCGGTCACCTTCAACCTTAGGTGCGCTTGCATCCAACTCAAAAATAAACTCAATTTTTTGATCAGTTGCCTCTTGTTTCAAAAACTCTGCCACCTCGTGACAGCAGTCGTTGATCGAAAAAAGGGTCCGCTGATAGTCTGTTCTTTGCACGAAACGACGAATACGTTTAATAATTTCAGCGGCGCGATGGGCTTGGCGCGAAATAAGCTTAAGCGCATGTTTAGCATGCTCAAGCTGAGTGATTTGTTGTTCCTCAATTTGTCTGAGCGTCCCGTTACTGTAATTTAAAATAGTAGCGAGCGGTTGATTGACCTCATGTGCAAGCTCAGTGGCCATCTCACCGACGGATAGTAGTCGTGACAAATGAGCCATTTCTGTTTGCTGTCGTTTTGCTTGCTCTTCCGCTTTCCTTTCAAGGGTGACGTCACGCCCAATCAGGGTATAGTACTCAACTTGAGTGCGATTGTTTCTGTCACGATGAGCAATGATCTCCCGTAACTCAGCCATGCATTGGCTGTCTTTTGGTAAGTCCAGTATTAGGGTGCCGTTCCAGTTGCCTGTGTTTGCAGCGCTTTCCAGTGCCGTTATCACCTGTGACTTGAAATAGTTAGGCTCAAAAAATAGCGATAAAGCAGGAAGGTGGCCTGTGTCCGCGTTGATTGATAAGGTGCGTTGTGCCGATTCATTTACATACGTGAGTTCAAGGCCTTGCTGGCTGCAAAATAGGATGATATCTGATGAAGCCTCAACGACGCGTGCAAGGCGTCTTGTGGCCTGTAAGGCCAACTCTCGCTCTGTTACATCTCTGGAAACGCAGATGACCTCGACGGGTTGATTGTCGTCGTCTTTGATGGTTCGACTGGTTGTCTCAAACCATACGTAATGCCCATCCTTATGGCGATAGCGATATACATTGGTGTATAGGCCGTCGCGGTATCTGACACTGTCCGCACGGTTTTTCAGGTTGTCAGCATCCTCGGGATGAAATAAAGCGTAGCCTGATGTGCCTATGATTTCATCTGCAGTGAATCCTAATAAGGGCTCAATTGCTGGATTAACATCAATAAAAACCCAATCCGGGGTTGCACTGTGGCGAGAAATTAAATCAGTCGACTGCTCTGCGAGTAATCGATAGCGGTCTGCTTCTTTGAGGAGTTCGTTATAGGTGTCTTGATTGGGGGTCATGCGAGCGTATCCTTATTGTTTTAAGCGCATGTCTCTATTTATAAGACTAACAGACGTCTTGTCAAATAAGGGAAAGTACGTATGATGAGAAAAGGATGTCAGGGATACTACCGGAGAATAAAATGTCCAATTCAAATCATAATCCTTATGTGTTAGGGCTTGAGCAAAACCAAGCCAACTATACACCATTAAGCCCTTTGAGTTTTATTGCAAGAGCTGCAGACGTGTATCCAAATCGGCTTGCTGTTGTGCATCATACCATACGCCGAACTTGGTCTGAGACGTATCAACGTTGTTGTCAGCTTGCCAGTGCATTACAGAAGAGAGGAATCGGTAAGGGAGATACCGTAGCGGTAATGGCACCTAACCTGCCAGAACTCTTTGAGGCGCATTTCGGTGTGCCAATGGTAGGGGCCGTACTGAATGCGTTAAATGTTCGTTTGGATGCAGAGGCCATTGCATTTATATTGCAGCATGGTGAAGCAAAGGTCGTGATTACCGACCGTGAATTCTCAGAAGTCATACAGCGTGCTGTACGAATGATTGCTCATAAGCCAATCGTCATTGATATTGATGATCTTTCATATGAAGGTGGAGAGCTGATCGGTGAAATGGACTATGAGGCCTTTATTGCTGACGGTGATACGTCATTTAACTGGGCGCTTCCTGAAAGCGAATGGGATGCCATTACGTTAAATTACACATCGGGTACGACAGGTGATCCTAAGGGAGTTGTATACCATCACCGTGGTGCGTATTTGAATGCAATCAGTAATGTGGTTTCGTGGGATATGGGAAGTCATCCGGTTTATTTGTGGACCTTGCCCATGTTTCATTGTAACGGTTGGTGTTTTCCATGGGCACTAGCTGCGACGGCTGGCATTAGCGTGTGTTTGCGTCATGTGAGAGCTGATGCGATATACGGCGCAATTAAGTCTGAGAAGGTCAACCATTTCTGTGGTGCGCCAATTGTGCTGAATATGTTAAACAATGCGCCAGACGAGATGAAAGAGGGAATTGCGCATCAAGTGAAAGTGATGACCGCAGGTGCCGCACCGCCAGCTTCGGTTATTGAAGGAATGGAAGCGATGGGCTTTAAGGTGACCCATGTTTACGGTCTGACAGAAACCTATGGACAGTGTTGTTTGTGCATGGCATGACGAGTGGGATGAAAAATCTGCAACGGATAAGGCTCGCTTGAAATCAAGGCAGGGCGTGAGAGCGCCAATGCTTGAGGCATTGATGGTGGCGAATCCTGAGACGCTTGAGCCTGTTGCTAAGGATGGTAAAACCCTCGGCGAAATTTTCATGAAAGGCAATTTGGTTATGAAGGGTTATCTTAAAAATCCTTCAACGACAGATAAGTCATTTGAAGGGGGGTGGTTTCACTCGGGTGACTTGGCTGTCTGGCATGAGGATGGCTATATCGAGATTAAGGATCGCTCAAAAGATATTATTATTTCAGGCGGTGAAAATATTTCCTCGATTGAAGTGGAGGATGTGTTATATCGTCATCCAGCGATTATGGAAGCGGCCGTTGTTGCGATGAACGATGAAAAGTGGGGAGAGGTGCCCTGTGCCTTTGTTGCACTCAAGCCATCGGCTTCAGTCGTGCCTACGGAAGAGGATGTGATTCAGTTTTGCCGTGAAAATATGGCAAGGTTTAAAGCGCCCAAAAAGGTTATTTTTTGTGACTTGCCAAAAACATCTACTGGAAAAATCCAGAAGTTTGTTCTTAGAGATCAGGCAAACCAGAAGGCTTAACTTGTTTGAGAGGTGTTCCACGAGCCATTCAAGGGCTCGTGGAGTGGCGGTTACATCAGGCCTTGCTCAATCATGGCGTCAGCGACTTTTCTGAAGCCTGCGATGTTAGCACCGAGCACTAGATTGTGTGGGTGATCGAATTCACGCGCGGCTGAAACACTTCGTTCATAAATGCCGGCCATAATCCCTTTCAAACGCTGATCAACGTCTTCAAATGTCCATTGCGTCATGCTTGCATTTTGAGCCATTTCGAGCTGGCTGGTTGCAACGCCACCTGCATTGGCGGCCTTGCCTGGGCCATAGCAAATGCGCGCTTGGATAAAGCGATCAACGGCCTCAGCGGTTGATGGCATGTTTGCGCCTTCACTAATACAGGTGACGCCATTCTCTAATAAACACAGCGCATCGGCTTCTGTGAGTTCATTTTGTGTCGCGCTTGGGAAGGCAGCGTGAGCCTTGTAGCGCCAAACGGCATGCCCATCTTTAGGATAATGTGAGGATGGCGTGTATTCAGCGTCAGGGTGGAATTCAAGATAGTGCTCTAGGGAGACGCGGCGTTGTTCTTTGAGCTCTTTTAATGCAGCAAGGTCAATTCCATTTTTATCATAGATTGTGCCTTGCGAATCTGAGCATGTAACAGGAAGAGCGCCCAATTCATAAAGTTTTTCAATGGTGTAAATGGCAACATTGCCCGCGCCTGACACTAGGCAGACTTTGTCCTTTAAGTGATCACCTTTATCAGACAGCATGTTTTGCGCGAAATACACAGCCCCATAGCCTGTGGCTTCTTTGCGTGCCAATGAGCCACCCCATTTTAAACCTTTGCCAGTCAGAACACCTTCGTAGCTGCCTGTCAGACGTTTGTATTGTCCGTACAGGTAACCTATCTCACGCGCACCCACACCTATGTCGCCTGCAGGGACATCGACCGTTGCGCCAATATGGCGATAGAGTTCCGTCATGAAGGCTTGGCAGAATCGCATGATTTCATTGTCCGAGCGGCCTTTAGGGTTGAAGTCGGATCCACCTTTACCACCCCCAATAGGGAGGCCTGTCAGTGCATTTTTGAAAATTTGTTCGAAACCTAAAAACTTGATGATGCCAGCGTTAACACTTGGGTGAAAACGAAGACCGCCTTTATAAGGACCAAGAGCTGAATTAAATTGAATGCGGTAGCCTTTATTAACTTGAACGCGTCCGGCATCATCATGCCATACGACTCTAAACATGATTTGGCGCTCAGGCTCAACAATGCGCTCGATGATGCCTTCTTCTCGATAGTGCTTATCTTTATCGAGAAGTGGGCGAATTGAGTCTAAGACTTCTTCAGCGGCTTGATAGAACTCTGTTTGAGCTGGGCTGCTTCTTTGTAGGCGCTGGAGAGTGTCGTGTACGTAAGGCATGGTAAGAAAATCCTAAAGAGTTGATGCACTAAATTAGTACTAATGATATCGTTTGTGCACTAATTTGGTAAATGTCTATTGGTATGATTTTGATGAAAAGGTGCGCATAAACAGGATTTTTCTATATTTATTATTTGTTTGTGGTGTTTTTTATCGTTTTTGACTTGTTCCAATAGAGTGCGCTATTGGTTATTTTTTGTTTTATTTTAGTGCGAAATATCTGTTTTTGCTCCTTGTGGTGTTGTTGCTATTCAATCCTCGCGTTTTGTAGCGTGCAGCTATGCTCAGTTTATGATGAAAAAAAATCACCTAAGAATTCTGGCTATCGACGCGTTCTTCAAAGCCGCATAAACGCTGGTTTTCCGTTCTTTTTTACCCCGTCTCTACACCCTAATTGCTGCTAAATCAAGAGTTGAAAAAATCTTCAAAACAACTATATTTGGTGTCGTGTTTGTCCAAGCACACAATATATAGTGTTTTTAGTTTAAAAAATGACCAGGTGTTGTTCGCGTCTGGTGGTCTACAGTAATGATCAAAAACGGAAGAGTACGACGATGCAAAAAAATCTGATGGTGACTAAGCGAAACGGGCGGCAGGAACCTATAGATCTTGAAAAAATACACCGTGTGATCATCTGGGCCGCTGAAGGTCTACAAAATGTATCTGTCTCTCAAGTTGAGTTAAGTGCTCATATTCAGTTCTATGAGGGCATAAAAACCTCTGATATTCACGAAACCTTAATCAAGTCGGCAGCCGATTTGATCTCTGAAGAAGCGCCTGACTATCAGTACCTGGCTGCGCGTTTGGCAATCTTTCATTTGAGGAAGCGTGCATTTGGTTCATTTGATGCACCGGATCTTTACACTCATGTGCGCTCAATGGTTGAACTGAATCGTTATGATACTCATTTATTAGAAGACTATTCTCAGGCTGAGTTCGATGAGTTAAACGACTATTTAGACCATGGTCGTGATATGAACTTCAGTTATGCTGCGGTTAAGCAGCTTGAAGGTAAGTATCTTGTTCAGAATCGTGTGACGGGACAAATTTACGAGAGCCCACAGATATTGTATATGCTCGTGTCTGCGTGTTTGTTTGCCTCCTATCCTAAAGAGACACGTTTAGACTACGTTAAGCGTTTTTATGATGCGACGTCTTTATTTAAATTATCACTGCCAACACCGATTATGGCGGGGGTTCGTACACCTACGCGTCAATTCAGCTCATGTGTCTTGATTGAGGCGGACGACAGCCTTGATTCAATAAATGCGACGGCGTCGGCGATTGTTAAGTATGTATCACAACGTGCTGGTATTGGTATTAATGCGGGTAGAATTCGTGCGATAGGCAGTCCTATTCGTGAAGGTGAGGCCTTCCATACGGGTTGCATACCCTTCTATAAGCACTTTCAGACAGCGGTTAAATCCTGTTCGCAAGGCGGGGTTAGAGGGGGAGCAGCAACGCTGTTTTACCCTTTATGGCACTTAGAAGTCGAGTCTTTGTTAGTTCTTAAGAATAACAGAGGTGTTGAAGAGAACCGTGTTCGTCACTTAGATTACGGTGTACAGATCAATAAGCTGATGTACCAGCGTTTGATTAAAGGGGAGTTTATTACTCTTTTTAGTCCGCATGAAGTGCCAGGTTTATACGATGCTTTCTTTGCGGATCAAGATGAGTTTGAGCGCCTGTACGTTAAGTATGAGCAGGATCCGTCCATTCGTAAGCAGTCGATAAAGGCTGTGGAACTGTTTGGGATATTAGCCGCTGAGCGTGCATCGACAGGGCGTATCTATATACAGAACGTAGACCATTGCAATACTCACAGTCCGTTCGACCCTGCGGTTGCTCCAGTGCGTCAGTCGAATTTATGCCTTGAGATTGCATTGCCGACTAAACCATTGAATGACATTAATGATCCTAATGGTGAGATAGCACTGTGTACCTTGTCCGCGTTTAACCTAGGTGCACTTGAAAACTTGAATGAGCTTGAGAATTTATCCGATTTGATCGTGCGGGCACTGGATAATCTTCTTGATTATCAGGATTACCCCATTTTGGCCGCTAGAAACGCCACGATGAACCGCAGAACCCTAGGAGTAGGAGTTACGAATTTTGCCTACTACCTTGCTAAAAATGGTGTTCGCTATTCGGATGGTTCTGCTAACGGTTTGGTACATCGTACGTTTGAGGCCATTCAATATCACTTATTAAAAGCGTCAAATCAGTTGGCAAAAGAAAAAGGGCCCTGTCCGAAATTTAACGAGACAACCTATGCAAAAGGCCTTTTGCCGATAGATACGTATAAGCGCGATGTTGACAGTTATTGCGAAGAGCCGCTGCATTATTTCTGGGAAACACTGCGTGAAGATATACGTGAGTTTGGCTTACGCAACTCGACGTTGACCGCATTGATGCCTTGCGAGACCTCATCGCAAATTACGAACTCAACAAATGGAATTGAGCCTCCAAGAGGATTTGTATCCGTTAAGTCGAGTAAAGATGGCATCATGAAGCAAGTTGTGCCGGAGTTTGTTGAGCTGAAGTCTCAATATGAGTTGTTGTGGAATATTCCAAATAACGAAGGCTACTTGCAACTCGTGGGTATTATGCAAAAGTTTGTGGATCAGGCAATTTCAGCCAATACCAACTATGACCCGACCCGTTTTCCGGGCGACAAAGTTCCAATGAAGCAATTGCTTAAGGATTTGTTGACGGCGTATAAGTATGGTTTAAAAACACTCTATTATCATAATACTCGAGATGGTGCCTCTGATCAGCAGGATGATGCTGGGTGTGAAGGCGGTGCTTGCAAGCTTTAAACTCAAACGCTTAGCCAGGCTCTAAAGCTCAGCTATTTCCGTAACTGTGGTGTCTAACGACTCCGCAGTTTTGTACTTTATTGGTGACCACTTTTTCAAGGTTATTCACTTTATGTCTTATTCTACTTTTAATCCTAGCGACCATGATGCGACGATGGAACCGATGTTTTTCGGGCGGAGTGTCAATGTTGCTCGTTACGACAAGCAAAAGTATTCAATATTTGAAAAGTTGATTGAAAAGCAACTTTCGTTCTTTTGGCGTCCAGAAGAGATTGATCTTACAAAAGACCGCAAAGACTTTAATGATATGCCAGATCATGAGCGTCATATCTTTTTAAGCAATTTAAAATATCAGACGCTATTGGACTCTGTTCAAGGTCGTTCTCCCAATATCGCATTTTTACCCGTAGTTTCTTTGCCTGAGCTGGAAACTTGGTTTGAAACTTGGGCGTTTAGTGAAACGATACACAGTCGCTCTTACACCCATATCATCCGCAACATCATCACTGAGCCTTCGGTTGTGTTTGATCAGATTGTGACAAACCCAGAAATTGTCAAACGTGCAGAGTCTGTTACGCGTTTGTATGATGAGTTCATTGAGTTAGTCACTGTGTACAGTTTGTATGGTCCTGGTAAAAAGTTGATCGGTGACAGAGAGCTGGATGCGTCCATGTACAATTTAAAGCGAAAGCTTTATCTGACGTTGGTGTCAGTCAATGTATTAGAAGCGATACGGTTTTATGTCAGCTTTGCGTGTTCTTTCGCATTTGCTGAACGGGCTATTATGGAAGGCAATGCAAAAATTATTCGTTTGATTGCTCGAGATGAAGCGCTTCATCTGACCGGTACTCAGCAAATGTTGAATATCTTAGCGTCTGGACGTGATGATCCTGATTTCAAGGCAATAGCACAAGAGTGCAAGCCTGAGGTGTATGAGATCTTTAAGGAAGCTGCGCAGCAGGAAAAAGACTGGGCCGTCTATTTGTTCAGCCAAGGTTCTATGATTGGTTTGAATGCTAGAATTCTGGGCGATTATGTCGAGTACATTACAAATGTTCGGATGAAAGCGTTGAATCTCGATGAAATTTTTCCTGCCAGACAAAACCCATTACCATGGATGAATGCATGGTTGGTGAGTGACAATGTCCAAGTAGCGCCTCAAGAGTCTGAAATCAGTTCATATTTGGTTGGGCAGATTGATAATGATGTCGAAACTGAAGACTTTGATGGATTCGATCTTTAGGAGATAGAATGTCTGGGATTCCACGTATAAAAGTGAATAATTATCATACTTTTTATTATCAGTATGAGTATTCCTTACTCGATGCGTTAGAGGCTCAGTCTATTCCTGCACCTTACAATTGTCGCGGTGGCTACTGTGGTTGTTGCAGGGTGCGTTTGTTGGATGGAGAGGTTGAGCAAGTTCAAGATGCGTTAGTTGATGTGGCTGAGGGTGAGGTGCTTGCCTGTTGTTCTCGTCCGCGCACTCACATAGAGATTGAAATTCCAGATTCTTGATATCTATGCACAAGTCCCCAGCCGTTGTTGGGGCTGTAAATCCTTTTTTGTTTTTGGGTTTGCAAATGACTGTCAAGAAGTATATTCTTGATTTTTAAAAATGTTTTCGCTGCATGTTTTTTTATCAATTCGCTGCACGCTTAGAAGCACGTGGCTTCCAGTGATTCATCCAATATAAATTCACAGCTTTATCCACAGATTGTGTGGGTAAGTCATGAAGCCTAGGCCGTTAGACTAGGCTTCTTCTGTTTTGTCTTTATATTCACATAAATCTTCAATAATACAAGCACCACATTTGGGTTTGCGTGCTACACATACATAGCGTCCGTGGAGGATGAGCCAGTGATGGGCATCTAATAAAAATTCTGTTGGTATGAATCGTACAAGTTTATTTTCAACCTCAAGAACATTTTTGCCCGGAGCTATGCGAGTGCGATTGGATACGCGAAAAATATGCGTATCGACCGCCATAGTGGGTTGCCCAAACGCAGTATTTAACACAACATTCGCGGTTTTGCGTCCAACACCGGGAAGTGCTTCTAATGCTTCACGGGTGGAGGGTACGGAGCTGTTATGGTGTTCAATCAGCTGTTGGCATGTTTTAAGAATGTTTTCTGCTTTGCTGTTGTATAAGCCAATGGTGCGAATATAGCTTTTTAGCTTTTCAAGCCCAAGGGCCAAAATGGACTCTGGCGTATTGGCAACAGGAAATAATTTGCGGGTTGCTTTATTGACGCCGACGTCGGTCGCTTGCGCAGATAAAATAACTGCAATTAGCAATTCAAAGGGTGTTGAGTATTCCAGCTCTGTCGTTGGATGCGGGTTTTGCTCGCGAAGGCGAGAAAAAATCTGGTGGCGTTTGCTAGCGTTCATTTAATCGTAATCGGCAAGGGTGACTTGATTGCGCCCGCGTTCTTTGGATCGGTAGAGCGCTTGATCTGCATCGTTAAGCCATTGATTGTAGTCTGTGTAGCCCTTGTCAGATACAGAAATACCAAGGCTAACCGTGACATAGAGATCAAGGTTGTCGACTTGGATAACTGTGTTTTCGATAGCTTCTCTGAGTCGCTCGGCGAAAATCTTTGCGTTACCTATAGGTGTATTGATCAGCAGAATAGCAAACTCTTCTCCACCATAGCGTCCAGCAAGATCTGTTGTGCGAGTAAACATGGTAATGCATTTAGATATTTTCCGAATGACTTCGTCGCCAACAAGGTGGCCATGCGTGTCATTCACTTTCTTAAAGTAATCAATATCCAGCATGACAAGCGAGCTTTTTTGTTGTGTTCGACAAAAACGTTCAAATTCACTTTTAATGCAGCTTTCAAGATAGCCGCGATTGCTAAGCCCTGTCAGCTGGTCTGTGATGCTTAAGCGGGACAGCTCTTGATTGGCATTGAGTAAACTTAAGCGGTTTGTAGCGGCATCGGTTACGTCGTAGATGATGATTGCAACGTGATCGACTTCTCCCTGAGCATTTTTGAGCGGAAGCAGTGTTGCATTCTGGTACATATGTCGAGCACTGCCCGTAATGGGCCGATAACTCTTGAACTTAAACAGCCATGGCCTTTCTTCCCAAGTTGTGAATGCACTGTTGTCTAGCATGATGACTGTCTGAATTTTTCGGCGCAGCCAGTCCTCAGGCAGGTCAGTAAACTTGGAGAATAAATGCGCATTTAGCATATGTTCTGCGCTAATCCCCGAATGGTTCACCATAAATGTGTTCCAAAGCCTGACAGTGAATGCTTTATCTAAAACAACTATGCCAACATCAAGGTGCTGAATCAGATTTAACTGCCACTCCAAAGAATTGTCTTGATTGAAGGTCGGTAGGCTGTGGATCATGTAAGTTGCTCCATGCGTTCAGAGAGTGATGACAGCGAGTCCTCAGTGAATAATACCAAAAGATCACAACTAATATTGGTGTTTTCAATCGTATACTCAATTTCGATAGACAGCGTATTTTTCCACTCGGCTGGATTTTGTTGAAGATTAGGGGCGTGGCAATGCAACCCTAGTATCTGAGGTGTTCCTTGGCTGAACTCAACATTTATTAATTGACCAAAGTTGCGGATAAAGGCGCCGACAAGCACATTACTGATATCCATGATAAGTTCACGCTCTGCTGCTTCATTAATGTCACCATCATATTTGAGCAATTGAGCAATTTGTGAAATATTGGACTCTTTAAACATGAGCAGGGCTTCGCCTGCTATGCTTTTGCCGATAAAACCTTGGCATACTGTGGTGATTGGGTCATAGCCACTGCTGGCTTGCAGTGCCATATCAACTTCAGCAATGCTTATTAATTGAACTTTAGGTACAGGCAAGTGCACAAATACATTTAAAAGCTTTGCTAATAAGCCTGCCGCTCGACCCATGGCAACGTTTGCTGTTTCACGTGCAAGGTCAAACATATCCTTAGGGATATCTTCGGCGGATGCAGAAAATTGAGTTGAGGTGGAGGTTCGGGCTTGGAGTTCATCCAGCAGTCCGTAAGCTTTTAACGACTCGCAAAGGATGTGTTCGTTGATGGGCTTATTGATAAAACCGATTGCCCCAAGTGACATGACGCGAATTTGTGCATCCTCTTGGATGTCACCTGATACAACGATAACCAAGCAGGGTAGATCATCACGACGGACACGCTCAAGAACCTGATAGCCATCCATAATCGGCATGTTGAGATCGAGGAACATAATATGCCCTTTACCTGCACGAATGGCTTCGAGTGCCTGAAGTCCATGTTCAGCTTGAGTAATCTCAACGTTCCAATGAGAAAGGGCACGAGCCATTTGCTTTCTAGCTAAGCGAGAATCATCGCAAATGACAACGGGTATTGATTGTGCCACGTAAAAAGCTCCGATTAAGATATTTTATTCTTCTAGATAATGAGAGTAACCAAAATTTAAGCGTCATGCAATTTGATTACCCACATTCAAAATCAGCTAGTTATCCGGTTCTTCATAATCACCACGAGCGTCTGTATTGGTGCGTGCTCTGTCAGCATCAATATCGCTGTTCAGGGAGCGCTGCTGTGTTGAAGGCATTTTCACAATATTAATAGGTGCTGGCGGTGCTGATCCATCTTTGTTTTGGCCAAAATAAACAGTGAGGTGCGGGAAGGGGATTTCCACGCCTGCAGCATCAAAATGTCGCTTAACTAGACGATTATAGGCCCGGCCAACGCCCCATTGTGAACCTGGTAATGTTTTGATTCGAACTCGTATGTTAACCGCATTATCACCAAACTCGGTAATACCCTGCACTTCAAGCTCACCCATGATAACGGCTTGCATCTCGGGATCGGTCATTAGCTCATCAAAGGCTTCTCGTAAGCGGACAACGACTTCGTCAGTATCTTCACGATAGGCAACGCCATATTCGCCCACGTGGTAGCCAAAACCTCTCATGTAGTTCGATACGCTCGTGATGGATGAAAAGGGGATGAGGTGATATGTACCAAAACGGTCTCGTAAACCGAGTGAGCGAATGGTCAGGTTTTCGGCGGTGCCTGTGATCCCATCTGCAGTAACAACATCGCCCGTATTAATGGCGTTTTCTAACTGGATAAAGACGCCAGTGATGACATCCTTAACTAGGGTTTGGGCGCCAAAGCCTATGGCTAAACCAATGACACCAGCACCTGCTATTAATGGCCCAATATTAATGCCGAGTTCGGCTAGGGTTATCATAGCGGTTAGAACCGTTAAGCTGATCATGACGGCGTTGCGAAAGAGCGTAAGCAGTGTTTTTTCTCGCGCACTGGGTTCGCCTGAGCCTGTGTTAGGGTTTAATCGATGTTCAACCCAGCTGGCAAACGCAATCCAAAGTAATTTAGAAACAATTAGAATTAACGCAACGCTGAGCAGCATGCTAACAAAACGCGTACCGCCTGTTGAGGCTAGCCACAGGTTCAGGTTGAACAACCCCCAAGCATCTAAAACCAAGGCCATTACAATCAGCATAATGACTAAGCGAATGATTTTCAGCGATGTCGGTATAAAACCATTTAAACGTGCCTCAAGTGCCGGAAATCGTAATTTTGTTTCTTCGGGAATCCGAATTTGTCTGGAAATAATTTGGGTTAACAATGCGGATATAAATAATCCAGCACCGACGGCAATCAATGTTTGCAAGCTGGCTTGTAACATAATAGGAAGTGCATCGTCTGGTCGGATAACCGTTACCAGCAAGAGACCTGCGAAATACGCAATTGAAATCACATGCCAACTGCGTGCCAGCATATTGAGTAATACGGTTGTAAATGCGAAGTCGGCTTCTTCTGCGCGAGCTCTAATCTGCGTTGATACACGTGCTTTATTTTGCATGATGATGACAAAGGCATAAGAGAAGGCTACTAGCATAATCAGCAAGCTGACGAAGCGCCCTAAAACAGGAGTTAAGTGAAAGTTGATAACCGGAACCAGCAGAAGCATACCATAGCCGATAAATCCGCTTAAACGGGCGATCCAAGTGTTCCAGTAAGCAGAGGTTTCAGCGCACATAGGTAAAAGGCGTAAACCATCAAATCTTGATGAAAACACCATCCTAACAATGGCTTTAAAGGCTTCAATTAAAAGAAACGCATTTAAAAATAATGACTGGGTTGAGTCCATGCCCCCGAGTTCACCAACAAGTAAAAGCGCTACTCCGTAACCCGCAACCCAAGCCACGCCAACTGCAAATAGATCCGCGATTGCGGCAAAAATGACTGCAAACAAACGCATTAATAGAGGGGCAAAAGCATGGCTTTGCGTTGTCCAGCCATCGGCCATTCTAAAGAGAGGGGTTAGAAGGCGACGAAGAATAAAAAAGGTTAACAGGGTTGCTAAAATAACATAGCCTAGATTCAAGACGCTTAGTGTGATCGTACTCCAATCAACCGATGAGCCTTCATCCGTTAAGCTATTGAGGGCGCCTACGCCTGATATAATTTGGCTGATCAGCTCTTCGGCAATAAATTGTGTTTGATTGGCTATTTGGCGTGCTAGCGAAACGTTGTCACTTGATGTATCGATGGCCGCCGCGTCTTCGTGCGGTGAGGCCAGTGTGCGTAAGTCTTGAATAAGCTGCGCCCTAAGCGCATCGTTTTCAAGTAAAGCCGCTAAGGCTTCATACGATTGGCTTTCTTGCGTTTCAGCGTTTACGGATGAAAAAGTAGCCAGTATCAGTGCGAAGAATAAAAAGCAACGACGTAGCCAGATATTGATATACAAAACACCCTCCAAGATCAGCCTGTTATTCGCACTCGCTTAGAACCGGCTGAAGTAGTTTCGAGACTTTGCGCCGTAATTGCGCGATTTTTTATATGCAAATCAATTTTATTCTTCAAAGCGATTAGTAAGCCAAGCCCGACAAATGCACCTGGCGGCAAGGCTGCAAAGAGGAAGCCGCGATACTCTTCAATTAGAGTTATTTGCCAGTTTCGTGCTATGTCACCGAAGATGAGATGCATGTTGCTAAAGAGTGTACCAAAAGCAATGGCTTCACGCATGGCCCCCAGTAAAATTAGTACAAGTGTGAAGCGACCCCCATCATTAATCCATCAACTGTAGAGTCAAGGATGGTATTTTTTGAGGCGAAGGCATCGGCTCGACCCATGATGGCGCAGTTGGTGACGATTAATGGTATGAAAATTCCCAAGATCAGATACAGCTCATAGGTAAAGGCTTGCATCAGCAGCTCGATTGCCGTTACAAAAGCGGCGATGATCATGACGAATATAGGTAAACGAACAGACTCAGGAACCTGATTACGAAAGGCTGAGACCGTTAAGTTGGAGCCAATCAGTACGACAATGCTTGCAATTCCTAAGCCAATTGCATTCACGACTGTCCCTGTAACGGCAAGTAAAGGGCATAGGCCTAAGAGTTGCACTAACGCTGGGTTGTTTGTCCAGAGTCCATCTTTAACAATTTTGTTCAAGTCAGTTGCCATTGCGAGTCTCGCTTAATTGGGTGTCTTGAGTAGGCAAGGATAAAAAATCGATACGTCGTTGTTCGAAGGTTTGTAGCGTGCGCGAAACCATACGAACAACGGCTCTTGGTGTGATGGTGGCTCCGGTAAATTGATCGAAATCACCGCCATCTTTTCGAACATTCCAGCGATAGGCTTCCTGAACTTGGTACTGCGCATCGTCAAAATCAAGAATCCAGTTCGATTTTGCCAGTTCGATTTTATCTCCAAGTCCGGGTGTTTCTTTGTGTGACAAAACACGAACACCTGCTGTGCGACCATCTTGCCAGATGCCGACCAGCATTTCGATATCACCACTGTAGCCATCCTGAGCAATGACTGGAATAATCACGGCCTTAACCTCTTGATCCTCAATGGCTCTAAAAACGATAACAGGATTGGAGGCACCTAACTCAGGTAAGTTCATTTCCCACGTATTTAAATGTAAATTTTCATCAACATGCCGTGGAATGATTTCGTACAAAGCGCGTGCTTGGTGCTCTTGGTGATTGGTCTCGATTCTATCCCGCGTTAACACGTGTGTGGTTGCAATCAGTCCAGCCGTTACCGCTGCAAAAATTGAGATGCCCAGAACGCTTTTGCGAATGCTATGGCGTAAATCCATTAGCGATGACCTCCGCGAGTGGGTGAAGAGTGTTTATGACCATAGCTACGTGGCTGAGTGTATTGATCGATAAAAGGCGCGGATAGATTCATTAATAATACAGCAAATGCCACTGCATCAGGGTAGTTGCCCCAAGTTCGAATGACATAAATTAAAATACCGAGCCAATGCCAAAGACGACTTTACCTTTATTGCTGGTTGCACCTGAGACCGGATCTGTGGCGATAAAAAAGGCTCCCATCATCGTTGCGCCTACACCAAGGTGCACAAAGGGATCTGCAAAGTTTGAGGGATCGCCACCGTAAAACAGGCTGGCTAGGATAAATAACGTTACGAGCATGGACAAGGGGGCGTGCCACGTCATAATTTTTCGATAAATAAGAAAAATTCCACCCATCAACCACGCAGCGCTGACGCCGTACCATGCAAACACACCCTGGTTGAGAACATCGGAGGAGCGCCAAATTTCTTCGGTCGTGAGGCTGCCTTTATGCTTTAACACTTCTAAAGGGGTTGCGCCAGTATACGCATCCAGTGCTAGTGCCTGAGACGAGTTAAAGATAATAGCAAGTGTTTGTGAGAGGCTAGGTAGCGCTTGCCAAGAATCACCTATTAGCACAAAAGGGGCATTCCATTGTGTCATTTCGACTGGAAATGAAATTAATAGCAGTGCGTATGCGACCATGGCAGGGTTAAACGGATTTTGTCCCAACCCACCATACAAGTGTTTGGCAATAACAATTGCACTGAACATCCCAACGGCTGTTATCCACCAAGGTGCCATGGGTGGGATGGCAAGCGCGAGCAGGAGCGCCGTTACCAATGCGCTGCCATCACTAAGAAAAAAGCGTAATGAACGTTGTCGTAAATATAAAGCACAGGCTTCAAAAATGAGTGCAAACGTACAGGCTAAAAAAATCTGTATTAAGCTTCCCCAACCAAAAAAGAACGTGAGCGCCAATATTGCTGGGAACGTTGCCAGCAATACGAGTCGCATGACGCGAGCGGTTGAGTTAGCTTTGGAGACATGGGGGGAGCTTAAATGGATCAGTGCCATTAGTTTTGCTCCCCGCCAGCGTCTATCCAGTCTTGTTGTGCCTCATTGGCTTTTTGTTCCAGCAGCAAAATGGTTGCTTCCAACTTATCTATTCCTTCTAAGCCTTTTTCTCGCGCATTTTTTAAGGCGTCATTCGCTTTTTTCAGTTTTGTTCGGGCAACGGATGCTGCTGTTTTAAGCTGCTTAAGTTGAGTCGCTTTTTCCTCATCAGTACTCACTTCTTTCGGTGCTGCCTCGGCAAGTTTACGTTCGGCTTGCTGTTTTGCCGCGGCCTCTGCTCGCTCTTTTCTTCGTAACTCTTTTTCGGCTGCTTCTCGTTCTAGGCGAGCTTGTCTGGCTTCAAAGCGAATGCGTGCATGGGAGGCTTTTTGTTGTTCAAATTCTTCAGTACGTATCTCAGATTTTGCAAAACGATAATGTTGAACCAATGGAATGTTGCTTGGGCAAACATAGGCGCAGGCGCCACATTCAATGCAGTCAAATAAATTGTGATGTTTGGCTTTCTCGAACTCACGCCCCTGAGCAAACCAGAAGAGCTGTTGGGGGAGAAGTGAGGCTGGGCAAACCTGCTCACACATGCCACAGCGTATACAGGGTTGTGCTGGTTGAGCGGGTGGCATTTCATCTTTAGTTGCCGCAATGATGCAATTGGTCGTCTTGATGACAGGTATGCGTTCATCATTAACGCTAATGCCCATCATCGGGCCACCCATTACAAGTCGAAATAGAGCCTTGCGGTTGACTTCAGCGGCCTCAAGCAGTGTCGTAAACGGTGTACCAATCAGGGCCTCATAATTTTGACGATGCCCGAGCGCATATCCCGTGAGAGTGACCACGCGCGAAATTAAAGGTTCGCCTTTAAAAACCGCTCGGTAAATTGCTGCAGTGGTGCCTACGTTCTGGCAGACAATACCTATGTCGGCCGGAATTGAGCCTGAAGGAACTTCAATTCCTGTGAGTAGTTGAATAAGTTGTTTTTCGCCACCGGATGGGTATTTCGTCGGTACAACGCAGATGTCGATATTTAATGTTGATGTGCGCAGGACGTGGTCAAGTGCTTTTATTGCTTGAGGCTTATTGTCTTCAATGCCGATCAGGATATGGCTTGGCTTGAGAAGGTGCGCAATAATTTCAATCCCTGCTAAAACCTCATCACTGCGTTCTCTCATCAGAGCATCGTCAGCGGTAATATACGGTTCGCACTCGGCCGCATTAATGATTAGAGTGTTGACGATGTGATCATCACCTAAATGCAGTTTTACATCGGTTGGAAATCCGGCTCCACCCAGTCCTGCAATGCCTAAGTCTCGAATGTGATTAATCAAATCCATTTTATTCATGGATTGATAGTCCAGAATCGGCGATAAGGCGGTCCATTCGTCCAAGCCATCGGTATCAATGACAATACAGTCTGACTCCAGACCCGAGGCGTGCGGGACGGGTTGAGGGCCGATGTAGGTGACGATGCCTGAGCTTGGCGCGTGGAGTGAACTGCTGATTCGTCCATTTGCTTCTGCGATTTTTTGGCCCTTGAGCACGCGCTCACCTATTGTTACACACGGAAGAGCGGCTTTTCCAATGTGTTGCTGTAAGGGCAAAATGAGCTGAGTCGGTATAGGGGCTAAGCGTATATCAGCGCCTAACGATTGTTTTTTATTTTCGGGTGGATGGATGCCACCATGAAAGCTGAAAATCCGGCTCATTGGCTTGCTCCCTGAAGAAGTTGACCGCGACCTCTGTCTGTCAGAATAAGGGATGGATCTGAGACCGGAGCTGGCCACTTCCAGTTGGCAGGTGTGACGGGTAAAGGAATCATATCAATGCAGTCGACAGGGCAAGGTTCTACACAGAGATCGCACCCTGTGCATTCACTGACAATCACCGTGTGCATTTGTTTGGCAGCACCCAAAATCGCATCGACAGGGCAGGCTTGAATGCACTTTGTGCAACCTATGCATTCATCTTCACGGATGTAGGCGACTGTTTTGGGCTTTTCTTCTCCATGCTCAGCATCGAGAGGAATGGCGTCTACATCCAGTAAGTCGGCCAAGGCATCAATGGTGCTTTGGCCGCCAGGTGGGCATTTGTTGATTGCATCTCCATCGGCAATGGCTTGTGCATAGGGCTTGCAGCCTGGGTAGCCGCATTGACCGCATTGTGTTTGAGGGAGTAGAGCATCGATTTGTTCGACAATTGGGTCGCCTTCCACACGGAAGCGAACTGCTGCAAAACCCAAAATAATGCCAAAAACGGAGGCTAAGACTAATAAAACCACTATTGCTATAAGTATAGAGCTCATCGTGTGTCTGCCTTAAAATTTGACCAAGCCAGTGAAGCCCATGAAAGCGAGGGACATTAGACCTGCGGTGACCATACCGATTGCCGCACCTCGGAAAGTGACAGGCACATCAGCAACCGCAATACGTTCGCGCATGGCAGAGAATAAAACCAAGGCAAGAGAAAAGCCGACGGCCGCTCCAAAGCCATATGCAATTGATTGAATGAAGTCGTTTTGCTTTTGAATGTTGAGCAGCGCAACGCCCAGAACGGCACAGTTGGTTGTAATGAGAGGCAAGAAAATACCGAGTAGCTTATGGAGTAAAGGGCTGGTTTTGTGGACAACCATTTCAGTAAATTGCACAACCACTGCGATGACGAGAATAAACGAAATTGTGCGTAAATAAACAAGATCAAAGGGCATTAGCAGGTATTGATACACTAGGTAACTGCAAACAGATGCTAAGGTCAGGACGAAGGTGGTTGCAAGTGACATGCCCATGGCTGTTTCAAGCTTATTTGAGACACCCATGAATGGACATAAGCCCAAGAATTGCACCAATACAAAGTTATTGACTAACACTGTGCTAATCAAGATAAGCAAAAAATCAGTCATAGTGGTTATCAGCTAATCCGAAAGTCGAGAAGTAAAGTGTGATGTTTGTATCAAATCAATAGTAACGTTTTACCAAGTCGATGCATTGATTTTACGCAGGCTTTATTGCGTTTGCTGGCAGATTATACCGTATCAAGGAGGCCAACTCATCCCTGATACGGATTTAAATCACACAATCAATTGTAAGATGTTCGTTACTTGAGTTTCTAACGGACTGTCCGAATCGAGTGTAAGAGTGGTGGCTTGATCAAGTGGTATGTCAATGTTGGTTAAAACAATGAAACCTGTTTCAAGCAGAGATGATGCCAGAAGTTTTATGGCCTCTGGGGAGGCAGGGTGTGTGTCTGCGTCCAGTAGATACACAAAGTGCCCGCGCTCAAAAAGCGCTTTTTCCAATGTGAAGAGTACACTCTGAGCGGCCTCTTTACTTTGGCTGTTCAGCTGAATCAGCTGAGCTGATTGTCCTAAACGCTGGCTCCACAACTCAGGCGTGAGTGTGCGCGTGTGCGTGAGGTTAAACTCAGGGTTTTCGTTGTCTGAAGAGAGAATCATACCTGCCGCAACAGTGCGATGAGTCAATCTGTCGACTAGAATAAAAGAGCCTGTTCCTTTGTGCTGACGATAATCGTCAGCTACTGTGCTTTGTTCAAGCTGAACTTCAACCTTGGCAATCTCATTGAGCTCAAGCCCTGCTGCAGGGGAGTGAACCATGGTGTTTACATTGATTTTATGATGTATGCGAGTCACTTTGCCCGTTTGGCGACGAGTTGCCAGTTTGACCTCATAGTCTTTCAGCGTATTAAGAGGTGTTTCATCCATCCAGACCAAGTGTGCACTAAACGCTTGACGCGCCTTAGGGGCGTTGTCTGCGAGGACTAATAAGTCGCCTCTGGAGATATCGATCTCATCTTCTAGAGTCAGGGTCACAGCCATGGGTGCAAAGGCCTCTGATAACTCGCCATCCCAAGTCACTATGGATTTGACTCGGCTGGTTTTGCCAGAGGGTAAAACAGCGAGTTCATCACCGACACGCACCACGCCTGAGGTTAGGGTTCCGCAGTAGCCACGGAAGTTCAGATTTGGGCGGTTGACATACTGGACAGGAAAACGCAACTCAGCAAAGTTTTGATCCTGTGCGATCTCAATGGACTCCAGTTGCGCCATCAATGGCTCACCTGTATACCAAGGCATGTGCTCTGACGGGTTGACCACGTTATCACCGTTTAACGCAGATATGGGGGCGAAGTGGATATCCGGCAGGTTTAGATCTTTGGCAAAAGCTAAATAATCCGCTTTGATTTCGTTGAAGCGTTCTTCGCTGTAATCCACTAAGTCCATTTTGTTAATGGCAACAATGGTGTGACGAATACCCAGCAACGAAACGATAAAGCTATGACGGCGCGTTTGCACTTGAACACCGTGGCGCGCATCAATCAAAATAATGGCGAGGTCGCAAGTGGATGCGCCAGTTGCCATGTTACGCGTGTATTGCTCGTGGCCAGGTGTGTCCGCAATAATGAACTTACGCTTAGACGTGGAGAAGTAACGGTAAGCAACGTCAATGGTGATGCCTTGCTCTCGCTCTGCTTGCAAACCGTCGACCAGTAGGGCTAAGTCGATGGCTTCGCCCGTGGTGCCTACTTTTTTGCTGTCGTGCGTAATGGCCGCCAGTTGATCTTCGTAGATCATTTTGGAGTCGTGAAGCAAGCGTCCTATTAGGGTTGACTTGCCATCGTCCACACTTCCGCAAGTGAGCAGTCTGAGCAGTTCTTTGTTTTCATGCTGATGAAGGTAGTGCTTGATATCGGTGGCAATTAAATCGCTTTGATGACTCATTTCATAATCCTCTTAGAAGTAGCCTTCCATTTTCTTTTGCTCCATTGACCCAGCGCCATCATGGTCAATTGCTCTGCCTTGACGCTCGGACGTTGTCGCTAGAAGCATTTCTTGAATGATTTCCTCCAGTGAGTCGGCTTCTGACTCAACGGCCCCGGTCAGTGGGTAGCAACCGAGTGTTCGGAAGCGCACGGATTTCATCATGGGCGTTTCATTTGGATTAAGTGGCATACGGTCATCGTCAACCATTATCAGCATGCCATCGCGGTCAACAACGGGTCGTACCGCCGAGTAGTACAAAGGAACGATGTCAATTTTTTCTAAGTAAATGTATTGCCAGATATCGAGTTCGGTCCAATTGGACAGAGGGAAGACGCGAATGCTCTCACCTTTATCAACGCGGGTATTAAAAATATTCCAAAGTTCGGGACGTTGGTTTTTGGGGTCCCAACGGTGGTTTTTGTCGCGAAATGAGAAGATTCTCTCTTTTGCACGTGATTTTTCTTCATCACGACGCGCTCCGCCAAAGGCTGCATCAAACTTGTACTGATTTAGTGCTTGTTTAAGGCTTTGAGTTTTCATAATGTCGGTGTGCTTTTTAGAGCCATGCACAAATGGGCTGATACCCATCTCAACACCTTCAGGGTTGATGTGAACAATTAAGTCCATACCGGCTTCTTTTGCCATTTTGTCGCGAAATTGAATCATCTCACGAAATTTCCACGTTGTGTCGACGTGCAGTAATGGAAAAGGTGGGTTGCCGGGGTAAAATGCTTTGCGTGCTAAATGAAGCATGACAGAAGAATCTTTACCGATGGAATAAAGCATGACAGGGTTGTCAAACTCAGCGGCCACTTCTCGGATGATGTGAATGCTCTCAGCCTCAAGTTGTTTGAGGTGAGTTAGTCGGTATTCAGGTAATGCTGGCATAGCAAGACTCTTCCCTTGGTTAAAAAACGGGTATTAGAAGTGTGCGATTATGGTGTAAGTTGGATAAAATAAAAAAGAATAAATAGATATTTTTATATATCTTTAAGTAATATCAAGTGCTTTGATATGCGCGTTGTTTGTATGTCAAGCCTTGTTCATCGCTGTATGATCGCAAAGGGTTTTGGTCGGTGAGGGTGGTTGGCGAGAGAGTGGGCTGTTGAACTGCTCGAGAGTTGGTCGCTAGCCATTAGCTACTATTTTATAAGACCTGCTGTTTTATAAGGCCTGCTGTTTTATAAGGCCTGCTGTTTTATAAGGCCTGCTGTTTTATAAGAGTTGGCTGCTAACTACTAAATGATCTAATAAAATTCATAATTATTATTTAAAGTTATATTGCTTTCAGAGTACACTGCGCAACTGTCTGCTCATTTGAAAGCCTGTCAATGAATACGGGTGTCAGAGGAAATGTGTAATCATGTATCAGTATAATCAGGTCGATCAACAGATCGTTCATGAACGCGTAGAACAGTTCAGGGATCAGACGCGCCGCTACTTGGCGGGCGAGTTATCGGCTGATGAGTTTTTAGCTTTGCGTTTAATGAATGGTCTTTATATACAGCGCCAAGCGCCGATGTTGCGAGTGGCGATTCCTTACGGATTAATGTCGGCTGAGCAAATGCGTATGCTGGCGCATATTGCTCGTAAGTACGATAAAGGTTACGGTCATTTTACGACACGCACCAATATTCAGTTTAATTGGCCCAAGCTTGAAGAAGTGCCCGATATCCTAGCAGAGTTGGCTACTGTGCAGATGCATGCCATTCAAACATCGGGTAATTGCATACGCAATACCACGACTGACCATTTTGCGGGCGTTGCCGAAAATGAGCTTGAAGATCCAAGACCTTGGTGTGAGATTATTCGTCAATGGTCAACCTTGCATCCCGAGTTTGCTTACCTGCCTCGTAAATTTAAGATTGCGGTCACTGGTTCAAAAGAAGACAGGGCAGCGAGTCAGGTGCATGACATTGGACTGCATTTGGTGCAGAACGCTGAGGGTGAAGTCGGTTTTGAAGTCTTAGTGGGCGGGGGGCTCGGTCGCACGCCTGTTATAGGAAAAGTGATACGCGAGTTCTTGCCAAAAGAAGATTTGTTATCCTATCTCGATGCGATCTTACGTGTGTACAACCTTAAAGGTCGTCGTGATAACAAATATAAAGCACGCATCAAAATTTTAGTTGAAGCATTAGGTATTGATACCTTCAGAGATCTTGTTGAAGCTGAATGGCAATACACTCGCGATACCGAATTAAAGTTAACGGCTGAGGAAATTGCACGCGTTAAAGGTTTCTTTACGCCTCATGCGTATGAACCAAGTGCAAAAGACGATGTTAGCTTAGATCAACAATTAGAGGCCGATGCAGATTTCCGAGTTTGGTTTGAACGTAATACTCGGGCACACAAGGTTGCTGGCTATCGCTGTGTTGTGGTGTCACTCAAGCCTTTGCTTGGCCCGCCAGGCGATATCACCGATTTACAAATGGATGTCGTTGCTGATTTGGCGGATCGTTACAGCTTTTCAGAAATCCGCTCAACGCATGATCAAAACTTAGTGTTAGCCGAAGTTCGCCAAGCGGATCTGTATGCTGTATGGAAGGTTTTGTCTGAGCATAATCTTGCCAGAGCAAACATTAATACCCTAACGGATATGATTGTGTGTCCAGGTTTTGATTTCTGCTCTTTGGCCAATGCTAAAACATTAAACATCTCTGATGCCATCAATGCTGAATTTGAAAATTTAGATTATTTGTATGATCTCGGTGATATTCAGTTAAATATGTCAGGCTGCATTAATGCCTGTGGTCATCATCATGTTGGACATATCGGTATTTTAGGTGTCGACAAAAAAGGTGAGGACTGGTACCAAATTACACTGGGTGGTTCTGGCCGTGAGGATGCATCCTTGGGTAAAGTACTGGGTAAATCGGTTGCTGCAGATGAAGTGCCCTCCGTCTTGCGCAAGATACTAGAGACATATATTGAACAGCGTACTGAAGAAGAGCGCTTTTTAGACACCGTTCGCCGTGTTGGTTTAACCCCTTTTAAGGAGAAAGTCTATGCCGCTGATCATTAATCGGGAAAGGGTTCAAGATTCTTGGGTGTTGGTGAGTCCTGAGGACGGAGCTGATTTTATTGAACAAGCATCGGGTCATGAGCTTCTATTGGTTCCATTTGAATACATTGAAGCGGCTGATGCTTTGAGTCCAAAGCAGTTGGGTGTACAGGTGACTGGGGATGTCGAGGTTGGGCAGATTGTACCTTGGCTTTCCAAGCTTTCTTTAATTGCCATTGAATTTCCTGTGTTTCGTGATGGACGTGGATTTAGTTTAGCGCGTCAACTGCGTCGAGTGGGTTATACGGGTGAGTTGCGTGCGGTCGGTGATGTTGGGCGAGACCGTTTGGGGTACCTTGAGCGTTGTGGGTTTAATGCTTTCTTGATAGCAGATGAGATCTACTCCGATGAGGCTTTGCATGCCTTCTCTGAAATCAGCGTTCATTATCAGGGGTGTGCGGATGACCCGCGCCCGATTTATCATCAATGAGATGGGGTGAAGTGTGACTGATAGCTTAACGCCAGAGTTACAAAGTAAAGTCGATTCGGTTGTCGCCCGTCTTCAAGAAGCAAGCTCGCTTTACGACGGCAGTCTTGTGCTGGCCAATAGTTTAGGTGCTGAAGATATGTTGCTGGCCGACCTCATTGATCGCCATGCATTATCGATACCTCAGTTTGTGCTAGACACAGGGCGTCTTCCAGAAGAGACCTTAACCTTGTTGGCGACGATGACCAAGCGTTACGTTGCGTCAAAAGTCGATGTTTTTTATCCTGATGCCGCCTCAGTAGAAGCCTATGTTCGTGAGTCTGGAATTAATGGTTTTTACGAGTCGCAAGCACTCCGCAAACAATGCTGCGCTGTGCGTAAGCTTGAGCCCCTAGCGCGGGCGCTTAAAGGACGTAAGGCGTGGATTACCGGTTTGCGTCGGGAACAGTCGGTTACCCGTGATGCAGTGGAGTTTTCGGAGTGGGATGCTGGAAATGGGCTTCAAAAGCTTAATCCGCTAGCTGATTGGAAAGAGTCCGAGGTATGGGCGTACTTGCGTTTCTTTGAGGTTCCCTACAATGAATTGCATGATCGTCATTACCCAAGTATCGGTTGTGCACCCTGTACCCGCGCAATCTCGGTAGGTGAGGACTTGCGTGCGGGGCGTTGGTGGTGGGAAAATCCAGAAAACAGAGAGTGTGGGTTGCATGCAGCCGCCTCCTCATTAATACCTCTAAAACCCAGATAAAATTTGTTATCAGCTCGTATTCGTGAGCTGATAACCTCGATCTAGGATCTTAATCATGGAATATCTACCTCTTTTCTTTGATCTCAAGGGTCGTCAAGTTTTGCTTGTCGGAGGGGGAGATGTTGCGTTGCGTAAAGCGCGATTGCTGATAAGAGCTGGTGCTCAAATTACGGTGGTATCTTTAGATGTCCATCCTGAATTGCAAGCTTTGCTAGAGGAATCGCACGGGCAAATCATTATTGGTGAGTATGTGTCGGGTTTGATTCTTGGCAAAACCCTGGTGCTCGCGGCAACCGATGACGAGCAGTTGAATGAGCAGGTATATCACGATGCGGTGGCGGCGAATGTGCCCGTTAATGTTGTTGATAATCCACCACTCTGTACATTTATTTTTCCAGCGATTGTCGATCGTTCACCGATTGTTATCGGGATTAGCTCAGGGGGGCAGTCTCCAGTATTGGCGCGCTTATTGCGCTCAAAACTAGAAAGTCAAATTCCGGTGAGCTTTAGTCGTTTAGGTCAGTTGGTTGGGCGTTTGCGTGACAAGGTCAAAGCACGTTTTAACTCCGTCAATGAGCGCCGTGTTTTTTGGGAAAAAGTGTTGAATGGTCAAGTGGCTGAGCGTGTGTTTGCAGGGCAGGATGCTGAGGCCGAAGCACTCTTGTTGGCACAAATTGAAGCGGGGAACCCTGACAGTCAAGTGGGTGAGGTTTACTTGGTGGGTGCAGGCCCAGGCGATCCAGAGCTTTTGACGTTTAAAGCATTGCGGCTCATGCAGCAGGCCGATATTGTCCTTTACGATCGCTTGGTGTCAGCTGAAGTGCTCGAAATGTGTCGCCGTGACGCCGACTTAATTTATGTAGGCAAGAAGCGAGATCACCATGCGGTGCCTCAGCAAGATATTAACAAGCTCCTGATTGAGCATGCCCGTGCCGGAAAGCGGGTTGTGCGCTTGAAGGGTGGAGATCCGTTTATCTTCGGTCGAGGCGGTGAAGAGTTAGAAGAGTTAAAAGCTGCAGGAATTCCTTTTCAAGTGGTGCCGGGGATTACGGCCGCAAGTGCGTGTTCAACCTATGGCGGTATACCCCTAACGCACCGAAACTATGCGCAATCGGTTAAGTTTGTGACAGGTCAATTAAAAAACCGAACAAGCGATCTGAATTTTGAAGAGTTGATTCAGCCAAATCAAACAATTGTTTTTTATATGGGGCTGCATACGCTAGACGTGTTGGTCAGTGGCTTGCTAAGTCATGGTAAGCCTGAAAACACTCCAATTGCGATTGTTTCTCAAGGGACTTCAGTCCAGCAAAAAGTGCTGACAGGGGTTCTGTCAAATATTGTTGAACGACAAAATCAAGCTCAGTTAGAAGCGCCCGCCATTATTATTGTTGGAGAAGTGGTGTCGCTCCAAGAAAAGCTTGCTTGGTTTGGCCAGCAAGCGCTTGTGGGGCCACAGGTTAACTAATCATTTAAATGTCTGATGCGAAGCCCATCTGGTACGTGTATTTGTTACGCTGCTCAGATAACTCACTCTACACTGGCATCACCACGGATCTGGAGCGTCGTCTTCAGGAGCATAACGCCTGTGATAAGCGCGGAGCCCGCTACACGCGCTCAAGACGACCGGTTCAGCTTGTGTATTTTGAACAGCAGGCCAACCGCAGTTTGGCATCCAAGCGTGAAAGTGCCTTAAAAAAACTATCGCGTTCGGGTAAGGAATGCTTAATGCTCAATACATCATGAGTTGATTAATACGCCGAGTCTAATCACTTTTCCGTTATTTTCGATTTTGCCCTTCTCAATGAGTCGCTTTAGCCTATTGGCTGTTAGGTAGTCCCTATGTTTTAAATAATTATAACTTGAGAATGCTTTATTCGCAGCGCATCAATGACTACAATAACGAAATTACGTCCATGTACGTCTGGCATAGTAAAGGATCCATAATGGTGTCAAATTTATCAAAAAAGCTGGCCGTCGCCAGTCTGGTTACGTTTGTGTCGATTGCTCCACTTCACGCACAAACCGAGAGTGATCCATGGGAAGGCTTCAATCGTGCAATGTTCTCATTTAATGAAACAATTGATCGTGCGGCGATAAAACCCTTAGCACAAGGGTACAAGTTTGTAACGCCTGAACTGGCTCAGACAGGTGTCAGCAACTTTTTTGATAACCTAAAAGGGCTGCGTACATTTGCCAACAATCTGTTGCAGGGCAAGGTTCATAATGCGTTTGAAGACGTAGCACGCTTTACGTTTAATACAACCTTTGGTTTGGCGGGTCTGATTGATGTCGCAACTCCTATGGGAATTGCGAAACACGATGAAGATTTTGGACAAACGCTAGGGTATTGGGGAATGCCATCAGGTCCTTATGTTGTATTGCCATTCTTTGGTCCTAGCTCAGTTAGAGATACAGTGGGAATGGTGCCTGATTGGTATCTAAATCCAATTGTTTATGTTGATGATCGTGCCACTCGTAATTCATTGCAAGCATTACGTCTAATTGACACTCGAGCGCGTTTACTTGAAGCTGAGCGTATGATTTCGGGTGATCGTTACTCGTTTATTCGTGACTCATATTTGCAACGTCGTGAGTTCCTTGTTCGTGATGGTGATGTTCGTGTCAGCTTTGACGAAACGGATTTTTAAACGCTAGCCATGTTCAAGCGTATTTCAAGCAGGGTGTTCATGAATCATAAAAACAGCAGGGGTTACTGATGTATGATTCGCCCTAGCCATACGGTGTTAGTGGTTTCATCGTCTGTCATTGTGATTGAGCGCTACAATCGCTATGTGAGCAGTGTGGTTTGCCTGACCTGAGTATGGTTGTGTGTGAGCACGTGGCAGACGCCGAAGCGATGTTGGAGCATAAGTCGTTCTCCTTGACGCTTCTGGATCTTGCGAATGGCGTGAGCTTAAGTTTTCTTGATTATGCCTCGTCGATTCTCAATCCTAAACCCGTTGTTGCTATCATTGGAGAGGGGAGTTCAACGACGATCATCAATGCTTTGCGCGCCGGGGCCGATGATGTGTTTGTGGTAGAGGATTTGGACCTCAGTCCGAAGCTGTTTATCTACTCGATGAAGCGTCAGTTGCGAAGAGCCTTGTACATAGAGGAGTCAAAGCGTTTAAAGGACTCGCTTGAACGCAGTTTAGATGAGCTCAGAGCAGATCATCATGCCGCTCAACATGTTCAACAAAACCTTTTACCTCCCCGTCATCAAACTATTAATGGTTTAGTGGTGGAATACACTTTAAAACCTTCCTTGTTGCTAAGTGGCGACTTTGTCGATGCGATAGAAATAAATGACCACTTAATTATTTTCTATTTGGCAGATGTTTCAGGTCATGGCGCGTCTTCGGCATTAGTGACAGTGTTATTGAAGAATTTAACGCATCGCTTATTAAGAAATTATAAGCGTCATTCGAGTTTTGATATTTTATCGCCCGTGTTAACGCTTGAACGTATCAATCGAGAAATGTTACTCACGGGTATGGGTAAGCATATGACCATGTTTGTCGGCTTATTAGACACGCAAACATCCAAGCTGACCTATGCAACGGGTGGTCATCATCCTATGCCAATCTTGAGCTGTAATGAAAGCAGTTCTTTTTTAAAAGGGCGCGGAATGCCTGTCGGATTGTTTGAAAAGCCTGAGTTTGAAGAGCACCAGTTGGATTTGCCGCAGGTGTTTAGTTTGACCCTGTTTTCAGATGGTGTTCTTGAGATCCTAAAAGGTAGCTCATTGAAAGAAAAAGAAAACTGGCTATTAAGTACGTTGCAGCCGGGATATATCGAGTCTTCTCAGTTGACAGAAATGATTGAGGAAGGCTTTGAGGATGTTCGACCTGATGATGTCGCAATTATGACTGTATCTAGAGCCTGATCATGAGTGATGGTGAGATTTTTTTTGCATGCCGTGATGGGCATTATGTTTTAAAGTTTGTGGGTGAGGTGCGTCTGACCCTTTGCTCTACGATTGATCAGCATTTGGCGTTTTGTCTCGCTAAAGAAGACATTAATGATACGCTGATCGATTTAACTGAAACCCATAACATCGACAGTACGTCCTTGGGGCTGATTGCGAAGCTGGCAATTAAGTGTTCCGAGCGAAACATGCCTAAACCAACAATCGTTTCAACGAATCCAGATATTACTCAGATTCTGCTTGCCATGGGCTTTGATAAAGTATTTGTGTTACTGGATGTGTTGCCCACCAGCGTTAGCGATCTAAAGCAGGTTCCGTTCGTTTTAGAGTCTGAAGACGAAGTTCGTTTACGAATTATTCAGGCGCACAAGGTTCTGATTGATCTTAATGAGGCGAATCGTGATGCCTTTAAGGGATTGGTTGAAACATTAGAAAAGTGCTCATAAGCACGACTAGAGACCTCGCTGTCTAGGTGCCTCACTGTGCTGTATATGGCCTAGTGGTGATAGTATCCCACTAGCCATATAAGCTATTGCATCACTACCAGTGCTTGTCCCGGTCGAACGCGCGCCCCGCTTTTTATGAGGACTTGCGTCACTTCGCCCGCTTCTTGTGCAAAAACAGGGATTTCCATTTTCATGGATTCCAAAATGACGAGTAACTGTCCTGGCTGAACCTTATCCCCAATATCGACCTTGATCTCCCAGACACTTCCCGACACAGGGCTGTCTGCGATGAGGCTGTCCTCTGGCCAAACCTGTTCCTCTTGAAGCGTTGTTGTTTCTTCTGAGTGAAAGTCAAACTGATTGGTCGCATGCCAATGCGAAAGCTCAGCTTCAAAGGCCGCTTCTCGTTGCTGATTAAAGCGTGCAATGGATTCGCTTTCAGATTCAATCCAAGTCTGATAGTCAGCTAAGCTAAATTCCTGCTCTTCAATTGTGAGCGGGTACTGGCCCTGAGGAAAATCTTGACGTATTTTGATCAATTCCTCAGCACTGACTTCATAAAAACGTATTTGATCAAAAAATCGCAATAGCCATGGGGATTGGAACTCAGGGGTTTTGCGATAGCGATTCCACATTTGCAAGGTGCGTCCGACAAACTGATAGCCACCTGGACCTTCCATGCCGTATATACAGAGGTAGGCTCCTCCAATACCAACGGAGTTTTCGGCTGTCCAAGTGCGTGCTGGGTTATACTTGGTTGTGACCAATCGATGGCGTGGGTCTATAGGTGTGGCAAGTGGCGCCCCTAGATAGACATCACCGAGTCCCATCACCAAATAGGAGGCTGAAAAAACGATGTCTTTAACGGCCTCTAATGAGGGGAGTCCATTGATCCGACGAATAAACTCCAGATTACTTGGACACCAAGGTGCGTTTTTTCGCACAGACTGGCTGTACTTATCAATTGCTAACTGGCAAGCATCATCATCCCAGGATAAGTAGATGAACGATGCGTGATGGCACTTTCAATTCGTTAAGATGACTTCGCAGCCGCTCTTCACCTCTTGTTAACTGCTCAACCAGTTGAGCTGCACTTATCACCTGTGGGTTATAGTGTATTTGCAGCGAGCGTACACCTGGAGTGAGCTCTCTGATCCCGTCTAAATGCTGGTCGTGGAGCCATTGCATGAGGGCGTGGACTTTAAAGCGTAAGCCGAGATCGAGGTGTTGCTCACCATACTCCACCAGCATGAAATGATCACCGGCAAGACGAATGATCGCTTCATCTTTTCGATGTTTGGCCGGGATCTTGGCAAAGATGGCTGTCTCTGGCAAGAAGGTTTGCACCTCTAGGCTGCTCGGTATTAAGTTAGAGATACTGGCTGTTTGGAGAGCTTCAAGACTGACGGCATCGGCTAAGGCAATGGGAATGAACCGGACCTTGTCTCCCGAGCGGAGCTGACCCAGTTTCCAAAGGTCGGCTGTAATGACGGTTGCAGGGCTGACAAACCCACCGAGGGAGGGGCCGTCTGGACCCAAAATGACGGGCATATCTCCTGTAAAGTCGACAGCACCAAAGGCATAGGCGTTATCATGAATATTTGAAGGGTGTAGGCCAGCTTCCCCTCCATCACGTCGTGCCCATTGTGGCTTAGGGCCGATTAAGCGAACACCTGTTCGGCTTGAGTTGTAATGCACCTCCATTCGTTTGCAAAGAAGGTTTGAATATCCTCTGGAGTGAAAAAATCAGGCGCGCCTTGTGGGCCATAAATGACACGAAGATCCCACCTAGACTGAATTTGAGGCTTAAGTGTTTTTGCTAATGAGGCAGGTGTTTCTATTGGTGTTACATCCGCGGATAGCGCAAGTACATCGCCCACTTGCAAAGCTCGACCATTGTGGCCGCCAAACTGGCCAAGAGTAAAGGTTGAGGCCGAGCCTAAATAGTCAGGGCACTGGATTCCGCCTCGTACACATAGATAGCATCTCGCACCCGTAGCAATACGTCCTATGTTAAGTGTATCTCCAGCTTCAAGATTGATGACTTCCCACAACGCCACGGATGTATCGTTATGTTTGACCTCAACCTCTGCCCCCGTAATGACGACTTGTGTGGGTGCTGAAAAAACCAAACTTGGACCTTGTAAGGTGATTTCTAGGCCGACTGCCGATTCTGGGTTGTTGAGAAGGCGGTTACCTAAACGAAATGAGTAGCTGTCAAAAGGGCCTGACGGTGGAATGCCGACGTGCCAGTACCCTTGACGTCCGGGAAAATCTTGTAAGGTGGTTTGTGTGCCTGCATGGAGCACATCGATTCTATGGCACTGGTGTGTAAAGTGATTCAAATACTGGGTGGTCACTTGGCCCGCTCGAAGTTGCGAGTCAGCAGTTAACGCGCGTAAATAGGCTAGATTGGTTTCACTGCCGTAAAGTTTAATCTCGTGCAATACATGATTGAGTTTGGCAAGTGCGGCTTCACGACTGGTATCATGGACGATCACTTTGGCCAGCATCGGATCAAAGTAGGGTGGAATTTCCATACCACTTTCAATCCAATGATCAATGCGTATTCCTTCACCCTCTGGGAAGAACACTTCAGATAAAAAGCCAGGGCAGGGTTTGAATTGTAAATATGGGTCTTCAGCATAGAGTCTGACTTGAACGGCATGACCGGATGCCTGGAGTTCTGAGGCTGCGTGCGTTAAATCGAAGGTGTCTCCACTGGCTTGGCGCAGCATCCATTCGACCAGATCAATACCGAACACGGCTTCTGTGACGCCATGTTCGACCTGTAGGCGCGTGTTCACCTCTAAAAAATAAAAATCCTGTGTGTCGGTGTCATAGATGAATTCAACAGTGCCCGCATTGCGGTACTGGACACTGGCCAATAAGGTTGCGGCGGTGTTGTGGAGTGCCTGTCGAGTCGCATCGGATAAATGGGGAGCAGGGCATTCTTCAACCACTTTTTGATTGCGACGTTGGCTTGAGCAATCACGTTCGCCAATCGCAATGGCGTTGCCTTTTCCATCACCAAAAACCTGGACTTCGATATGGCGAGCATGCTGGACAAACTTCTCCAAAAAAACACCATCATCCGAAAAGTTATTGGCACCAAGGCGTTTGACTTTATCAAAGGCGTCTCGTAGGGCTTCTTCGGAGTGACAGAGTTGCATGCCAATACCTCCTCCACCTGCAGTGGATTTAAGCATGATGGGGTAGCCAATACGGTTTGCTTCTGTACACGCATGGTTTACATCGCTTAACAGTTCCGAGCCAGGTAATAAGGGAACGCAGGCGGCTAAGGCTAGGCGTCGAGCTTCATGTTTCAGACCAAAGCGATGCATTTGCTCCGGTGTAGGGCCAATAAACACAATCCCCTCACGTTCGCATAAGGCCACAAACTCGGTATTTTCACTTAAAAAGCCGTAGCCCGGATGAATCGCCTGTGCGCCGGAGGCCTTACAGATTTGCAGAAGTTTGTCGGTGTTTAAATAGGTCGTAGCTGCGTTGCCGTCTCCCAGTGAGTAGGCCTCATCGGCTAAACTCACGTGTAAACTCTTGGCATCACATTCAGCATAAACGACAACCGAGGTGATATTAAGCTTTTTGAGTGTTCGGAGAATGCGCGTTGCGATGGCGCCACGGTTTGCAATAAGCACTTTAGAAAACATAGTCTATCCTGTGTGCGGGCCGTCCCGACAAACGTTTCTATCACAGTGGTCGTCCACTGGCGTTATAGGTGAGTCAATTGAACTCTGCGCTTACGACGCATCCCAGACCAAGAGTTCGATTGGCGTGGGGTTGTATCCATTACAAGGGTTGTTCAGTTGTGGGCAGTTTGATATGAGCACCAATACATCCATTTTTGCCGTCATTTCAACGTATTTTCCGGGAGCGGAAATACCGTCGGCAAAGGATAATCCGCCATCCGGTGTTACCGGTACATTCATGAAAAAATTGATATTATGGCCAATATCACGTTTGCTGAGTCCCAATTGCGGATGCTCGTTAATGGCAAGCATCCAACTGTCCCGACAGGCATGCATGCAGCGCTTTTCAAGGTCGTAGCGAACGCCGTTGCTTTCGGTCGCACAGGCTCCCCCCAGCGTATCGTGGCGGCCGCAGGTGTCAGCGACAATGACGAGCATTTCATGTTGCAAGTTGGACATTAAGCGGCTCCCTGTCGTGAGATAGAGTGCTTGCTGCGCTAGCAGCGTATCGCTCAGGCTGTAACGTTCAGAAGGATCGTTTGCATTGTAAAACAGCGTATCAGCGGCTTGATTTCCTTCCAAGTCGACTAAGCGCAGGGTTTGCCCTTCCTTGACTAAACCTAGGTAATAGTCACCCGAATCAATCGTTAGGCGTGTGACAGCTGTTTGGGGTTGACGTTGGCTTTCAGTGATCATGTGTTGTCTCCTTAGCGTCCCAAGTAATACAAGGCATTGTTTTCAAAACCCCGACGGTTTTCGGGACACGCGTTCAAGCATAGGTCATCGTCTTGCATTGCTTGTGCCATACCGAGCTCGATCAATATTGGACTGGCTGGATAGGTTTCAGCGTTATTGAGTGGGTGAGGGCAGGTGTGAAGAATTACGAGGCTATCCATTTCAAAGCGCAGCGTGACGTGAGCGGGTTGTGCATTGGGTTGTGTTACCCATGATAAGCGGCCATCTTCCTGTGTTATCACTTTGCTAAACAGGTTGAGGTTGGCAGGCATGTCGGCTTGGCTGAGTCCATATTTAGCCAATTCAACTAAAAAGGCATCCTGACCATTTTGGTGCCATTGATTTCGGTGGGATTGGTAGTCACGCTTCCCCCAGCGCTTGTCAATATCCACGGCCGTGCTGTTACCGCACAGGGTGTCATGCCAGCCAAAGGTGTCTTCTGTAACAGAGCAAAAGATACGCCCCATGTCCGAGTATAGACAGTGACCTTGCGTGAGTTTAAAGGTGTGTTGGCATTTTAAAGTGTCTGGTGCATTGTAGCGTTCCAGTAAGTTTTCTGGATTATAAAACAGCATGCCGACATTACCCGTGCCTTCCAGGTCGGTTAGGCGCATGGCCGTGCCTTTAGCCATACGCAAAGACCAGTGTCCGCCACCGGGAATTTGGGTTTTGTAGAGGGATTCTTTAATCATGCGTGGGTGTCTCCATTGATGGTTCGTCAGGGATGATGACTGGGCGCAGTTGGTTATCGATTTGCTCATAGAGCGACGTGTCAATTTTGCCAATGGGCAGATCGTAGGTAATGGTGGCACCATAGGCGCTTGGTGCTTGAGGATCGTGGCGTACCTTATCAAACACCCATAGACGCGTTCCTAAATAAAACCCTTCTTTTAGATCATGGGTCACCATGAAAACGGTTAGTTTGTAGGTGCGCCACAAATCTAAAACTAACTGGTGCATATCCGCGCGTATGCCGGGATCGAGAGCGCCAAAAGGTTCGTCTAATAGCAAAATTCTGGGTTTACCCAGTAAGGCTTGAGCAATGGCAAGGCGCTGGCGCATGCCTCCCGATAATTCATGCGGGTAGCGTGTTATGGCATGGCTTAGCCCAACCTGCTCAAGGATTTCGAGAGCTGCTGTGCGCGCGTCACGTTTGGCTTGACCGAACAAATATCCGCTAAATCCTTTGCGTGCAAACGCGCGTGCGGCCATCACATTTTCGAGAACCGTCATATGCGGAAAAACAGAGTAATGCTGAAAGACAATACCGCGATCTGAATCTGGCTCGGTGCGTATCGGTTGATTGTCGAGCAGTAAATCCCCCGTGCTTGGAGACTCGATGCCTAGGAGCATTTTTAAAAATGTACTTTTGCCACAACCCGAAGCCCCCACTAAGGTTACAAATTCACCTTCGTTCACGGAGATGTTAATGCGCTCCAACACCACTTGATCGTTATAACGCTTCCAAATGTTTTTTGCGGTAATCATCAATGGCCTCCTTTCACATGCCAAGGGAAGAGCTTGCGACTGAGCAGTGCCAATACTTGATCTAGGATAAAAGCAAGACAGGTAATCCAGGCGACATACGGAAGAATGACGTCCATCGACATGTAACGTCTGACAAGGAAAATGCGATATCCCAAGCCATCGGTTGATGCAATTGCCTCGGCGGCGATCAAAAAGAGCCAGCCAGCTCCCAAGGATAAGCGCACTGCATCCAGTAGTTTGGGCATCAGTTGGGGCAAGAGCACTCGAATTAACACTTGAGCGGTGTTGGCTCCGAGCGTTTGTGCTTTAATTAATTGCTCAATTGGGATTTCTTGAGTGCGGCGTTGGATGTCGCGTGCAATAAAAGGGGTGATGCCGATTGCAATCAGCGCCACTTTCGACAACTCCCCTAGGCCAAAGACAATGAATAAAATGGGTAGCAGTGCTAAGGGTGGGATTAAGGATAAGACAGTAATTAAAGGTGAAAACGTCGCGCCCATTAAAGGCAGGGCACCCGTGAGTAAGCCAATTAAAAGCCCAACGCTGGCCGCAATCAACATGCCGAGAAGTAAGCGTTGCAGGCTGCTCCAGGTATCCACCCAGAAAATATACTCTCCTGTGCGAACATTGGGCGTGAGTGCCATGCGTGACCACGCCTCGCCCATTTGGCTAAACGAAGGCAAGAGCTTGTCATTTGGATTGGCCTCTAAGCGCAGATCGGATGCGATCATATAGATCACCACACAGATCAACAGAGGTAATAGTCCCAAACAAAGTGCCGAAAACCGACTGGGCTTTATGTTCAATATGCGTTTCATAGTGTGTCCCGTCGGGTGCAGTGCACCCGTTAGTCAAAAGACAAAAAATAGAAGAGCAACTTACAATTCGTTGTCTGCAGCCAGCTGCATAACGCTTGGGTCGAAGCGTAATTGAACATAATCGGGGTTGCCGACAATGGCAGAGGGTGTTTGGATACCGATATACCCTGCGTCAGGAGCGCCATCACCCAATAATCCATGCGCAAAGGAAAACTCAGCCACCTTTTGCATGGTGTTGGGCAGGGTTTCACTTAATGCAAATTCAACGGCTTCTTGCGGGCTGTAAAACATCAGCGTGCTGGCGAGTTGTGCTTCATATCCGGCGAGGTCGGTGCCAGATGCCTCGGCCATCGCAGTACGAGCAGTAGTGGCTGTTTCAGCACCTTCTTGCATCATTGCAAGAGTTTCATACCAAGCGCCGACTAAGGCTTTACCCAGTTCAGGGTGCTGGTTGAGGGTGTCGGTGTTCACGACCAATAGGTCAATGATTTCACCCGGAATCTTTGACGAGTCAAAGACAAGGTTCATTGAGTCTTGGCTAAGGATTTCATTGAGTAAGGGGTTCCAAGTGGCAATGGCTGTAACAGAAGGGGTGGTTGAGATGGCGACCATATCCGCATCTGAGGTGTTCACAACACGGATATCACGCTCGGTGAGTCCCACTGTTTCAAGGCCACGGGCCAACATGTAATGGGATACGCTTAATTCGACCAGGTTCACGGATTGGCCTTTAATCCCTTCTAAGCTATCCACACCTTTTAACACAATGCCATCATTTCCATTCGAAAAATCACCAATAATCAGTGCTGTCGAATCAACGCCACCTGCTGCAGGAATGGTTAATGCATCCATATTGGTCATGGTGCAGGCGTCAAATTCGCCGACGGTGTATTGATTGATGGACTCGATGTAATCGTTAATTTGCACGACATCAATGGTGATACCGTATTTGTCGGCCCATTTGCTGACGATGCTTCATCAGCCGCGTAGCCCCATGGCATCCAACCAACATAAATGGACCAGCAGATTTTAAAATGATCACGTGCCATGGCAGGCGACGACATCACTAAAATCGCGAGAGAAAAAAGAACTAAGCTATAAAAACGCTTCATAGGACACCTCACAGTTGTCACATTGGATGGAGTACTCTCGCATTATCGCCGATCATCTCCCGGGCTTTTGTCCCGCCGTGTGACCTTCACTGTGAAGGTTGAGTGCTCTCGGACCAGTCATTGCAAGGTGCAATCGGAACCCTAGCGCTCTATTAAGGTAAATTGTGTGCTTTTCAGCATTACCGAGAATACTGTCAAGTTTACTCAATAGGCTTAGCAAACATGATGCCAACTTTATAATTCTTTTTAAATCATGGGATTAATGTTCTATGAATTAGAGTCTTGTGCTTTCAGTGCACCAAAATAGTCAGAGTGTGTTAGACAATGGGGCAAAAAGAAGGGGGTGTTAATCTATCGAGGTGTTTTCTGACTTCAGTTTTGCCGTCTGGTTGTCTGCCAAAGGTGCTGGATTCGCGTTATACTAGCGCCTTGCCTTTAAGTTCACTGATCATGTCGCGATTATACATTTCTCGCTTGCACTTTCTGTTGAGTCACTTCCTTTTGGATTTAATGGATAGGCTGCATCAAGTCTTGAGCCCGTGAGGCATGTGCAATTAATTTATGATTGGAAATAACCGAAAATGATTCAGACACCAAACCCTCTAAATGCAGTTGAATTGGCTGCTACAGTGGATAAGGGGATAACACTCAAAAACCATCGCTTCTCCGTTGCCCCCATGATGGACTGGACTGATAAACATTGTCGGTATTTACACCGTCTTATTTCAAAGCATACGGTTCTTTACACGGAAATGGTGACAACAGGGGCTTTGATTCACGGAGATACCAAGCGTTTCTTGGCCTATAACCCTGAAGAGCATCCTGTCGTGCTGCAACTCGGTGGTGGTGATCCGAGTGAGTTGGCCCTCTGCGCTAAAATGGCTGAAGATTATGGATACGATGAAGTTAACTTAAATGTTGGTTGTCCGAGTGATCGTGTTCAAAATAATATGATTGGCGCGTGTTTAATGGGGCATCCAGATCGTGTTGCAGACTGCATCGATCAAATGCAACAAGCGGTTGATATTCCAGTGACCATCAAGCATCGTTTGGGGATTGATGAGCTTGATAGTCAAGAATACTTGCTTGAATTTGTCAGAAAAGTACGCGACACAGGCTGCAAAACCTTTATCATTCATGCTCGTAAGGCAATTTTGCAAGGACTCAGCCCCAAAGAAAATCGTGACATTCCTCCACTTCAATATGAAAGAGTGTACGATGTGAAGCAGGCATTCCCCGATCTGGATGTTTGGATTAATGGCGGTATTCGAACCCTTGACGAAACGCAGCAGCATCTTCAACACGTGGATGGTGTCATGGTGGGACGTGAAGCCTATCAAAACCCATTTCTCTTGAGTGAAGTCGATGCATTGCTTTACTCTGATTCATCATCCATTAAAAGTCGCTTGGATATTGCGCATGCGTTTGAGCCCTATGTTGCGGAACAGTTGGCGAAAGGGATACCTCTTTATGCCGTGGTTAAGCACATGTTAGGGCTGTTTCATGGGCAGCGAGGTGGAAAGCAGTTCAGACGACACATTAGTGAAAACGGACATAAACAGGGTGCAGGGCTTGATGTTTACAGGCAAGCGCTTGAATTAGTCTCCTCTTAGCTTGGGATAGGTATTAATGAACCAATTAGAACAACTCAAACTCATGACCACCGTTGTAGCGGATACAGGCGATATCGATGCAATACGTCAGTTTTGCCCCGTTGATGCGACGACCAACCCATCCTTAATGCTGAAAGCAGCACAAGATCCCAAATATCAATATTTGTTGGACGAGTCACGTTCGTGGGCGCTTCAACAGGGTGGGGATAGCCAAACGCTTTTGGATAATATGAGCGATTATCTGGGGGTAAAGCTTGGCGCTGAAATCACGTCAATAGTGCCAGGGCGTATTTCAACCGAAGTGGATGCGCGTTTATCTTTTAATACGCAGGCCACCCTTGAGCGGGCCAAGCGTATTATGAGCCTGTATGAGGAGCAAGGGATTACGCGTGATCGAGTGTTGATTAAAATCGCATCGACATGGGAGGGTATTCAAGCAGCAAAGCAACTTGAAAAAGAGGGAATTCAATGCAACCTCACGTTGCTTTTTGGTTTTAGTCAGGCAAAAGCCTGTGCTGACGCAGGTGCTTTTTTGATTTCGCCGTTCGTTGGTCGGATACTCGACTGGTATAAAAAGACCCAGCCCGAGCAAGACTTCACGGGGGCAAATGATCCGGTGTGCAGTCCGTCTCACGTATCTACGCGTTCTATAAGCAGCATGGCTATTCCACGATTGTCATGGGCGCAAGCTTTCGAAACATTCATGAAATCCAGTTGCTCGCGGGTTGTGATCGCTTGACCATTAGTCCCGCGCTGATGCAAGAGTTAGCCAACACTGATGCAACACTGGAGCGTCAATTGCATCCGCATCAAACAACGCAAGAGGACCCGTCGGGTGAGCTGAGTCAAGAGATCTTCCGCTGGGAGATGAATGAAGACGCCATGGCGACTGAAAAGCTAGCGGAAGGCATTCGCAATTTTGCAGCCGATCAGCGTAAGCTTGAAACACTCTTAAGCCAAGGTTGATGTGTAAAGAGAGTGGGGCAGGCGCTCCACTCAAAGAAGACTTTTTAGGTAAGTGAATAGTGTATAGCCTTTATTTCAAATACATGGGGCTCTAGTCACACATTCGTCATCTCTGTCTGTATAATCTCACTTATTTACCTGAGGCAAAGGCATGATCCGTAGTTACACGCTTCAAAATGAGCGCCTTATTGAGCAGGCATCAAAAACAGATGCTGAGGTAGATTTAAAGCAAGCCAGTTGGATTGATTTGCATGACTCATCCGATGAGGAGCGCAGTTTAGTTGATCAGCTTCACCCAAACAGCCTCCCCGAAGCCGATGAAGTTGAAGAAATCGAGGCCAGTGCGCGTTACTTTCTTGAAGGCCAAGATTTGCATGTGCATTCACTTTTTTTATATCAATCTGAAGGCCGTCATAAAACTGCAACCGTCGCATTTACACTTAAACCCGATGTTTTGTTGAGCGTTAGGGATGTGGATTTAGCCGACTTTCGGCTCTTACGGTTACGCTCCCGTCGTGGTTGGGTTGAAGCGGCATCACCTCTGCACATTATGACCGCTATTTTTCAGTTAAAAGTGGATAATTTGGCGGATCAGCTAGAAGACCTTTTGGGACAGCTTGATGATGTCAGCAGCCACATTTTGGAAAATCGAGATGAAGAGCTTGGCAGCCAAATGGATAAGTTGGCGAAGTTAGAAGACAGTAACGGTAAAATCCGCCTGTGTCTAATGGATACCCAGCGTTCTGTATCCTTTTTGTTGCGCAACATTCGTCAAAATGAAGAAGCTCAGGGAGAGTGTCGCCAGATCCTGCGCGATCTTGATACCCTCATGGCCCATGCCGCGTTTATCTTTGAAAAAATTGATTTTTTGATGAATACCTCGCAGGGCTTTATCAATATCCAGCAAGCTAAAATCATTAAAATCTTCTCGATTGCGGCTGTTGTCTTCCTTCCTCCAACCATGATCGCCAGTATCTACGGTATGAACTTTGAGTTTATGCCTGAGTTGGCGTGGACCTATGGTTATCCCTTTGCACTGGGAATGATGTTTTTATCGGGTATTACCCCTTATATGTTCTTCCGCTACAAAGGGTGGCTCTAAAGAAAAAGGGCATCTGTCTGTTTCCTCGCAACAACCAGTTGAGCTTTTTCGCAGTAGGTCAGTTCTAAGTCCGACAGTCTGCTAGACACGGCTTCTGCTTCATTCATATAGAGAGTGAAGCAGATAGATATTCAAGTTTTCTGTATATTCCAAAATAATATATTAAAATTTGTTGTTATAACTATTGTCTTGATATAATCTCCTCACACATAAAATCACTATAGATTATTTATTCTGTAAATAGATGGAGCTCATATGAAGCTAGTTAAACACGCCAAATCGGTTGCACTTGCTCTGGCCATAGGTCTGAGCTCTAGTCACTCCTTTGCTGCGGATCAAACCCTCCTGAACTCGTCTTACGATATCGCAAGAGAGCTATTTGCCAGCTATAACGAACATTTCGCGAGTGTTTGGAAGGAAAAAACAGGTAAGACGGTTGAAGTACGTCAATCACATGGTGGGTCTTCACGTCAGGCTCAGGCCATTATTGAAGGCTTACGTGCAGATGTTGTGACCTATAACCAAGTCACCGACGTGGATATTCTGCATACACGTGGAAAGTTGATTCCTGCAGATTGGCGTGACCAGTTACCGAATGCAAGCTCACCCTATTACTCAACCATGGCGTATCTGGTGCGTAAGGGGAATCCAAAGGGCGTCAGTAACTGGGATGACTTGGCGCGTGATGATGTCAGCAGCGTTTTCCCTAATCCCAAAACCTCAGGGAATGGTCGTTATACCTACTTAGCGGCCTATGGTTATGCGCAAAAAGCCTTTGAAGGTGATGAAGCGAAAGCAGACGAGTTTGTAAAAACCTTCTTATCACGTGTGGCTGTGTTTGATACAGGCGGTCGTGGAGCGACAACAACCTTTGTCGAGCGTGGCATTGGCGATGTCCTGATCACGTTTGAATCAGAAGTGAACAACATTATAGCTGAATTCCCGGATCATGGTTTTGAAGTGGTTGTGCCTAAAGTGAGCTTCTTAGCTGAGTTCCCTGTTGCTGTCGTAGAGCGCCATGCTACACGAAACGGTAACCTTGAATTGGCTAAAGCCTATTTAGATGAGTTGTACTCCGAAGATGCTCAACGTCTATTGGCTGGATTTAATTACCGCGTTCATAACGAAGTGGTTCAAGCCGAGTTTGCTGATCAGTTCCCAGCAGTAGAACTGCTGACAATTGAAGAAATTGCCGGTAGCTGGGACGACGCGATGAGCATCCACTTTGCCAATGGCGCAAAGCTTGATCAATTACAACGTCGTTAATTTTCGGAACAGGATAGTATAGGTATGTCACTGGCAATTGCCTCGTCATTGCCTCAGAGCCCCGGTAAGCGCGTCTTACCGGGTTTCGCTTTGAGCATGGGGATTTCGTTGTTGTTTATCAGTTTAGTGCTGCTATTGCCTATCACTGGGTTAATCGTGCAGACGGCTGGAATGACTTGGCAGGAATACTGGTTTGTTGTTAGTGATCCTCGAGTGGTCGCCTCGTATAAAGTTACTTTGTGGGCGGCACTTATTGCATCCTTATTTAACGGTGTTGTCGGTCTCTTATTGGCATGGGTCTTGGTTCGATACGAGTTCCCCGGAAAACGTATCGTGGATGCTCTAATGGATTTGCCGTTCGCGCTGCCTACAGCGGTTGCTGGGATTACACTATCGGCATTGTTTGCTCAAAATGGTTGGTATGGCTCAATGCTGGCCGAATTAGGCATCCAAGTAGCCTACACGCCAGTAGGGATTATTGTGGCCATGTCCTTTACCAGCTTGCCATTTGTGGTTCGGACGGTACAACCTGTACTTGAAGATTTGGCACCTGAGGATGAAGAAGCGGGTATCACCATGGGTGGAACGGACTGGACGGTGTTTCGCCGAATTATTTTCCCATCTCTGTGGCCGGGTCTATTAACAGGCATAGCACTTTCGTTTACGCGTAGCTTGGTGAGTTCGGTGCGATTATTTTTATCGCAGGCAATATGCCGTACATCAGTGAAGTGACAAGCCTAATGATATTTGTACGTTTACAAGAATATGACTATGCCGGAGCCAGTGCGATTGCATCGGTGGTGTTAATGGCATCATTGGTTCTGTTGTTTTTAATTAATATATGGCAAGCGCATTATTTGCGTCGAATTCATGGTCGATAAGTATGCAAACACGAGCAAGTTTACGCGTCGGTGATCAACCTTGGGTTAAATGGAGTCTGATTAGTCTGGCTCTTTTTATTGTGGGTACTTTGCTCATCGTCCCCTTAGTGGCCATTTTTGTACAAGCCTTCGGTGATGGTGTTCAAGGGTTCCTGGCCAATATAACGGATACCTACACCCTTCATGCCATTAGTCTCACGTTGTTGGTTGCGGCTCTGACGATTCCCCTTAACTTAGTATTTGGGGTGTTCTTGGCATGGCTCGTCACACGGTTCGAGTTTCCAGGGCGTAAGTTGCTAATCACGTTAATTGATATCCCGTTTGCGGTATCTCCGGTGGTGGCTGGCTTGCTCTATTTGTTGTTGTATGGATCCAATGGTTGGTTGGGCAGTTGGTTGATGGACCATGATGTGCAATTGATGTTCTCCTGGCCGGGCATTTTGATGGTGACTGTGTTTGTGACCTGTCCATTTGTGGCAAGAGAGCTAATCCCCTTAATGCAGCAGCAGGGTAAAGAGGAAGAGGAGGCGGGTGTTACCTTGGGCGCGAGCGGTTGGCAGTTGTTCAGGCGAGTGACTCTGCCGAATATTCAGTGGGCACTTATTTATGGTGTTGTGTTAACCAACGCGAGAGCAATGGGTGAGTTTGGTGCTGTTTCGGTCGTGTCTGGAAATATCCGTGGTGAGACCAATACACTGCCATTGCATGTTGAATTGCTGTATCAAGATTACAATGCAGTGGGTGCCTTTACGAGCGCATCATTACTGGCGGGCATAGCCTTAATTACGTTGTTTGTGAAATCATTTGTCGAGTGGCGTCAAGCGCGTCAACGCAGAGTGCTGGATGAGGTGAGTGAATGAGTATTCGTGTTGAAAATATCAGCAAGCGCTTTGGACAGTTTCAAGCGTTGCAACCCTTGACGCTGGAGATTCCTGACGGCGAGCTCGTTGGTTTGTTAGGCCCGTCTGGATCAGGCAAGACAACCTTGTTGCGAATTATCGCAGGGCTTGAAACCGCGGATACGGGGCGCATCCTTTTTCATGGGCAAGATGTAACAAACGTACATGTTCGTGATCGTCGTGTGGGCTTTGTGTTTCAGCACTATGCTTTGTTTCGCCATATGACCGTCGCTCAAAATGTGGCGTTTGGTTTGGAAGTTCTACCTAAAGCGGAGCGTCCAAGTAATACTGAAATTTACAAACGTGTCGCTAACTTGCTGGAAATGGTGCAACTAGGACACTTAGCAAAACGCTATCCATCGCAACTCTCCGGTGGGCAAAAGCAACGTGTGGCGTTGGCGAGAGCTTGGCAATGCAACCACAAGTCTTATTGTTGGATGAACCCTTTGGGGCATTGGATGCAAAGGTGCGCAAGGATTTAAGACGTTGGCTGCGAAGCTTGCATGATGAATTACACTTCACCAGCGTATTTGTTACGCATGACCAAGAAGAAGCTTTGGAGCTTTCCGACAAGGTTGTGGTGATGAGTGCTGGCAAGATTGAGCAGGTTGATAGTCCTCAAGAGCTATACTCGCGCCCAGAAAGTCGTTTTGTGTTTGACTTTTTAGGTCACATCAATGTGCTGGATGCGCAAGTGAAGGGCACACGTCTACAACAAGGCGATGCATGGGTTGAGTTGCCTAAGCCTATCACAGTGCCTGTGGCTCAACTCTATTTACGTCCTCATGAAGTTCATCTGCAACAGGTACCCGTGGCCCATGCAAACCTGCCTTTAACAATTAATGCTGTGAGTTTAATCGGAGCCGAAGTCCGTTTAGAGTTGCAACCTGATGGTTGGCAGGCGGATGAGCCTGGGAAATCGGAATTAGCCACGCGCAATACAATGCATGGCAGCCGATGAGAGGGGATCGTTGCTACGCTGTCCCAGACATTGGGCACTTGTTTATGGAAGGCGTAACAGAGCCAGAGACCTTAACTTGGGCATCAACTTTGATTCAGGATCCGAACTTCCCAAAGCGTAGCGCGCATCTGGCTGAGGTCAGTTAAGGCATCTTAAAAAGGTGCGCGAAAGGCAGAGGTTAAGTGTAGATTAGCATTAAGCCGTGTTTAAAAAGATGAACCTGCAGGTTAAAATGAATATTAGGGAATTCCTATAATAGGAAAGTTATCAACACAGATAATGTGTCTCGGTGGATTGTAGTCGGTGCTGAGCGTTCAACCTTATCAGTGGTTCTTTAAAACATTTAATTCATTTTACCTGTAGGTGTGATCGATGTTCTTTAACGTACATTCTGTAAAAAATCAGATGCGTTTGCTCGTCTTAGTGTTTTTAGTTGTCGTGTTAGCGTTGCTTTCCTTTGCACTTTACGGGTTTAAATACAAAGCGTTTCAATTTGAAGATAACTACAATCGTCGAATGGTCCCCTTATATGAAGTGGAACGGATTGGCGGTTTAATGGAGCAAATTCGTACTGAGTTGCTCTTGTCGATTCAGCACAATCCAACGGGACAATTTGCGTCTATGCACGATCATGCAACCTCGTTGCATACGGGGCGCGTTAAAGCCAGCATTGCCGAAATTGATCGTCTTTGGTCGCATTTTATGTCGGTCTATCACGGCACAGAAGCAACGCAATTGGCAAATCAGTTTCAAACAGCCTATCAACAATACTTAACGGATGCCGTTCAGCCAACGGTTGGTTTTTTAGAATCTGGCGAATATGTTAAAGCTAACTTACATATTTTGCGCTCGGTTAACCCGCTCTATGCCCAAGCGGATAAAGCGAGAGATGCACTCAGTGATCGAAAACTTCGCGGTGCCCAAGAGGCCAAAGAAAATTTAGATCAATTGTCGTCAAGGTTGACTACGCAGTTGATCGTTCTGAGTTTAACAGGATTACTTATTGCACTTTTTGTGGCTTGGAGGGTTATCTCTCGCTTCAAAAAAGGAGTGGCAGACTTGGATTCAATCGCCGACTGCTTAGCCAATGGGGATTTCAGAGATCATCCGTCCTCACACCAGTCGGCCTCTGATGAGTTTGGTGAAATGATCCGGCGCTTTATTGCAACACGAACCAAATTGAGTCAAATGGCACGTCAAATCGGTGAAGCTGGCTTGTCACTTGCGGAGTTAGCCGATCATGGTTCTGTGGTTGCAGAGCAAGCCAGTCGCGGTATTCAAAAGCAACGCATGGAAACAGATATGGTCGCGACTGCAATGTGCGAAATGAATGCTACTGTTCATGACGTCGCTAAAAATGCAGCAAACGCAGCGGCGAGTGCCAATGAAGCAGACCGGAAAGCGAAAGAGGGGCGTGCTGTTGTCACTGAAACGGCGCAGGGAATGGAGCAACTTGCTCAAGAAGTAGAGTCCGCAGCTCTGGTTATTAATGACTTGTCTGAAGATGCTCGCAAGATAGGCTCTGTTGTTGATGTGATTCGAGATATCGCAGAACAAACTAACTTACTGGCTTTAAATGCAGCGATAGAGGCGGCGCGTGCGGGTGAGCAAGGTCGAGGTTTTGCTGTGGTGGCGGATGAGGTTCGCTCGCTGGCGAGTCGTACACAAGACTCCACGAGGGAGATTCAATCGATGGTGTCGCACCTACAAGAAGCGGCTCTGAGATCGACACAGGTTATGAGGAGCGGTGAAACGAAAGCGCAAGAAGGTGTTGTGCACTCCACTAAGGCGAGAGAAGCACTTGATGAAATTATGTCAGCTATCGATGCAATTAACGATATGAATACGCAAATTGCAAGTGCGGCTGAGGAGCAAAGCGCTGTTGCCGATGAAATGAACGAAAATCTAAATCGGATAAATACAGCCGCTGATGAAACGTCTCAGGCGTCTGAATTAACAGCACAGTCCAGTCGACAGATAGCCGAGTACGCTGACAAGCTTAAATCAATCGTAAATCAGCTGAAATTCTAGGGACACGTACAAGGCGCTATTCGATCCGTTAGTCTGAATAGCGCCCGCGCTGGTTTTTAACCTTATCCAACTGCCAAGGCTCGGGTTGTATGGTGGTTTCCACTCGCTCCTGAAGGTCCTCGGGAAGTCTATGTAAGAAGTTCAGTCCGGTCTTGTCTTCGATTTCCCGCACAGTGACCAAAAATTGATCCAAGGGCTCATTGCCTTTAACGTTTTGAGGGACGATAAAGGCTAATACGCTCAATGGGCGCTCAGTGGTGGCAGGCGCTATGAATATTTTGTAAAACGCATCTGGAATTTCAACCCAGCTACTATTCAGTCGTTCCACATCAGGGCCGAGCAAAAAGCCTGAAAAAATCGGACCCGTTATGACCCAGATATTTTGTTTAATTGGAATAAAGTGGTCCATGGCGGCCGCTTCAATTCGTTGCCAAACTTGGCGATTTAACTCAGGGGTCTGTGGGCTAATATTGGTCATCAGAAAACTCTTGAGTTGCGCTTCTCGCCCATGAACGCGTGCCATTGCATAGTTGGGCGCTAAGTGACCTCTGTCGTAGCCGCTCCCCGTATAGTCTTGGTGTGCAACACGAATGATTGTCCGCCAGTCTGTCGAAAAGGTTGAAGGTCTTGGTCCTATGCTGCCTAAAGTGCCTTCATTTAACTGATAGGTAACCCATAAAGGATTCATCCTTGCATCTGAATAGCCCACCATGAATCCGGGATTGCGTAAGACGCGATGCCATGTATGGACCTGTAAGCTGTTCTGAGGGATGGGTAGCCCCGCATAGGCATACTGTTCACGTATTTGGCGCTCAATAAAGTAGGCGGTTGATGCGAACATCAGGATGCAAACGAGCAACCAGGTTGGCAGCTTTAAACCTGATTTAATTAAGGCTTTTGTGGCTTTTGTGGCTTTATGGCCGTTCCTTTTTTTAGAACGGCGGCGAGTCGGACGGAGGGATTTAAACATTGTTACCAATCGTTAAGGTTCACTAAAACGCCGGATAATACGCATCTGAGAATAGCTAAACAATAGTTGAATGCCGCTTTGCACAGGTTAAATGTTGATTTTGAGCAGCCTGTCCTATACTGATTTCTTAAACAGCATGATGAGAATGCAAGCAAATGGAATCAGATAGCAATGATCGGTTGTTAAGTCAGCGCTACAAGTTAGAGCGCCTGATCAGCCGTATTTCATCGAAAATTGTCATGAGTTCTGACACTAATCTTGATGAAAACATTGAGTGTTGTTTACGCTGGCTGGCAGAATTTACTCAAAGTGATCGCAGTTACTTATTTCAAATACGAGAAGAGGTCTTTGCCGATAACACTCATGAGTGGTGTATGCCCGGTATTACGGCGCAAAAGTCGGAGTTACAAGGGCTAGAGCTGAGGGAGGATCTGCATTTTGTTCGCCAGATGCGAGCACAACAAGAAGTTAATTATTCGGATGTTCCTGCGTTACCGGATGCCTATCAGATCGAAAAAGAAATCTTAATGAGTCAAGGTATTCTATCCTTACTGACGGTGCCGATGGTATCCAACCGTTCATTTGTTGGGTTTATTGGCATAGATGCTGTGGTAACAAAACGGACTTGGTCGCAAGATGAAGTGTATCTTCTCAAGTTATGTGGGGAAATGTTTACACATGCCCTTGAGCACAAGCGATCTGCAGAGATAATTAAATCCAGTGAAGCACGTTTGCGTTGTATTTTTGAAAAAATACCCACGATTGCTGTGCAAGGCTATGATCATCAACGTCGAGTGTTTCTATGGAATAAAGCCAGTGAGTTACTCTATGGTTATTCACACGATGAAGCCGTAGGGCGTCGTTTAGAGGAACTCATTATTCCTGTTGAAGCAAGAGAGGCGGTTATTGAAGAAATCACGCGCTGGCTTGATCAGGATCAGGAAATACCCTCGGGTGAGTTAACCTTATTGCACAAAGATGGCTCTCCTCTTCGCGTGTTTTCAAGTCATGTGATGCATACCACTGTAACGGGTGAAAGAGAGCTGTATTGTGTTGATGTTGATTTAATGCCCTTAAAAAATGCGCAATTAGAATTGGAAAGGTTGGCACATTTTGATCCACTGACAGGCTTGCCAAACCGTATTTTGTTATCGGATCGTTTGGCGCAAATGATGACAAGTTCTCGACGCACACACCAGATTCTTGCGGTTGCATATCTCGATCTAGATGGATTTACGCTAATTAACGATCAGTACGGACACTCTGTAGGCGATCGGATGCTGCAGTATTTGGCCGAGAAAATGAAGGAGATGCTGCGGGAAGACGATACGTTAGCAAGAATTGGTGGTGATGAATTTGTCGCGGTATTAGGTGGCATGAGCGAAATCCAGGATTGTGAGCCAGTACTCAGGCGTTTGCTTGCAGCTGCCTCCGAAACTGTTCGAGTGAATGAGCATCAACTGAGCGTATCTGCCAGTATTGGCGTTACTTTTTATCCACTCGACGATGTGGCACCTGATCAGTTACTGCGTCATGCGGATCAGGCGATGTATCTTGCTAAGCAAGCCGGGAAGGATCGTTACCAATTGTTTGATATTCAGCTTGAAGCGGCCATTCGCCAGAAACAAGAGACACTTAAAGCGATTAGCAAGGGCTTGAAGTCAGGTCAGTTCGTTCTGTATTACCAGCCAAAAATCAATATGCAGACATTAGCATTCGAGGGTGCCGAAGCCTTGATTCGTTGGCAGCACCCTCAAGATGGCTTGCTGACGCCTTATGCCTTTCTACCAGTCACACAGGGACATCAATTAGAGCTTGAGATAGGTGAGTGGGTTTTAAATACAGCCTTGCAACAAATGCAGGTGTGGAGCTTGAATGGGTTTGATTGCCCACTCAGCATTAATATAGCGGCACAGCAAATACAGTTCCCAGGCTTTGTTGATCAGTTGAAGTTGGCCTTAAAAAAATACCCACATGTACCGCCACAGCATGTGCAATTAGAAATATTAGAAACCAGCGCGCTGGAGGACATTGCGTCTGTTACACCTATTCTTTCCCAATGTCGGGATTTGGGGGTAAGTCTTGCACTGGATGATTTTGGTACAGGCTACTCTTCTTTAACCTACTTGAAACGTTTACCTATCGATTGCTTGAAAATTGATCAAGGTTTTGTTCGTGATATTATTGGTGATGCTGATGATCTTTCGATTATTCAGGGTGTGTTGGGGTTAGCGAAGGCGTTCAATCTGCACGTGATCGCCGAAGGAGTTGAAACCTCCGCTCATTGTCGTCAGTTATTGGCGTTAGGGTGTCTATCGGGTCAAGGCTATGGCATTGCTCGACCTATGCCTGCATGCGAACTGCCAGGTTGGGTCTGTAACGTCTTACCGACCTTGTGCTTCTGAGCTCTATTCTACGCAACCTCATAGCGATCACGCCCCGCATCTTTTGCCGAATAAAGAGCCTCATCGGCTCGACGAATTAAGTCAGATTGATTTTCGTGTGGTTTTAATACCGCAATCCCAATGCTGGTTGTGAATCCTACCTTTTCTCCGCTGGGGACAGCAACACTGGTTTGGCGGCAGCTTTCGCCAATGGCTGTAGCAACCTGAATGGCCGCTTCTTTATCCATACCCGGGAGAATCATAAGAAACTCTTCTCCACCAAAACGGCCTGCAAGATCCAGTTTTTTTCGCGTATGTTTTCGAAGGATGCTAGCAAATTGCTTCAAGACAATATCACCTGCAGCATGACCATAGGTGTCGTTAAAACCTTTGAACTTGTCCAAGTCAAATAATAACACGGCGAGAGGAAGCGAGTTTTCGCGGCATGTTTCCATATCACTATCGAGTTGTTCAAGTATCAGGCGACGGTTCGCTAAACCCGTCAGTGCATCACGCGTTGCCTGGCGATGTAAGACAAGCAGCATATTGAGTTGATTAACAGTAGCCCACGCCGCGACTATCGCTAATACCAGTAATAACCAGACATTATTGATCGAGTTAACATCACCCAAAACGCCGCGTGTTAATTGAGTCACCAGTTCGGCGCTAGTGAGTAGCAGGGTTAATCCAAGGACTTCAATAATGACCAACGGAAAGATCGCCATCATGCTGATAATCATAAATGGAAAAAATTGATAACCCGCAACACTTTGATCGTATCCATGAATGAGGAGCAGAGCAGAGCTAAAGGCATGAAAAGCAGTGAGTCCTGTAAACAGCAGCAAGAGTCGTAAGAGGGCTAGGCGACGACTATAAGGACGAGTTTGCCAGAAAAAAATTCCTAAAAAGAATAGACTGCTGATCATACGGGCAATTGCAATCGGCCACTGAACATTTGCTGGCAATAACCATTGATCCACAAGTATCCATGCGCTTTGCAAAATAGCTAATAGAAGCGCAATAATTCGTACTCGTCTGAAAATATAATACGAGCGCGTGTGTTGAAAGTAACGTGTGTGGCTGCCAGCTGAGAACAACTCTTGCAACGGATACATGAATGACTCCTTATTCCGCTCATAAAGGCAGACTTTTTTGACTGAGTATAAAGTAAACAGTCAAAACATACTGATTTTTTAGTTTCAAAACCATAATCTACATCAGTGAAAGCCATTTATTTAATCGAATATTCATCTTTTTTTAATCTTCTTTGCAGTGTTGTTTTGATGAACAGTCACTAATATAAAGTCACAGGTTAACAACAATACTTTTCATAGCTCAAGGAGTTGCATCATGATGCGCAAAAATATTCTTTTGATCGGATTCACCACAGCATTGGTATCTGGTTTTGCGTTAGCGGCACCCGTCCATAACACCAACATTACTGAGGAAGAGGTACGACAAGCGCAGGATGCTTGGGGAGCGGCTCTCATTCAAATTAGCCAAGACTACACTGAAGGAGGGTTAGAAAAAGCCAAAGCAACTGCTGAGGCTGTACTGAATCAGGCATACGGCTATCAGCAGGGTCCCGTGCTGTTTAAGCCGACCCTTGCCAGTGGTGAAACAACCTTTAGAATTACCCATGACGGAGCCTTATCCTACTTTGTAGGTGATAACCCTGATTTTGATGACAGTGGCTTTGCCTTGAAAGGTTGGGAAAAATACAGCTTTGAAAATGCTGCTGTGTACATTAATGGCGATCTTGCATTGACCATGGGGCATGTACATATGACAAATTCCGCCGGTGAAACCACCACCGTTGATAAAACCTGGGGCTTTAAAAAAGATGAGCAGGGTGACGTGCGTATTGTTTTGCACCACTCTTCGTTACCCTATAGCCAGTAATCTGGTACTAGCTAACACGATTTAAAACAAACAGCCTAACGTTTCCTCGATCCTTAACTAGGATCGTTAGGCTGCAGTTCGATCACTGAGTAAATAGCCGAGTCCTCTTCGTGTTCTAATGAGCTTCAGCTCAAAATCGGCGTCTATCTTTCGGCGCAGCCTTGCCATGTAAACATCGACTATATTTGTCATGGGGTCTTCAAGTACACCCCAAACATGACTCAAAATTCGCTCTCGACTTAATACACGTCCAGGATTTCGCAGGAGCATTTCCATTATGCGTAATTCTTTTGCGGTTAATTCAATGAGTTGTCCTGCACGTGTGAGTTCTAAGTGGTCAAGATTTAAGCTCAGGTCTGCATAACTCAATCGGTTTTCAGCTTTCGAAAAATGATCCCGTTGTGATAGGGCTTCGATGCGGGCCAAGAGCTCTTCAAAATGAAAGGGCTTGCCGAGATAGTCATCTGCACCACCTCGAAGTCCTGACACGCGATCTTCAACCTCCGATAAGGCTGACAACATCAATATCTTACAGGGAAGTTTAAGATGACGTATGTCTCGGCACACTTGAAGTCCATCTCCATCTTCAAGTAAGCGATCAAGTAAAATCAGGTCGGGCTGATGGGTGCGTACGTAGCTGAGAGTGTCGCTGACTCGGCTGACAATATCAGTTGCGTAGCCTTCAGCTTGCAGGGCTCTGTTTAAAAAATCAGCCAATTTTTGATCATCTTCAACGATCAGTATTTTCACGTTTTATTCGCTCTCTAAGTCAAACAGTGGGAGATAAATGTCGGCGCGGGTGCCTTGAGGCTCATTGGCCGTAAAGACCAAGCATCCATCGTGGGCATCTAAAATATTTTTGGCCAAAGAGAGGCCTAGGCCTAGGCCATCCGGTCGAAGAGCTTGTGCTTTTTTGCCCCGATAATGTCGATTAAATACTGCGTGCCTCTCATCTTCCTCAATCCCTATGCCACGATCCATGACGGAGAATAACACTCTATTTTCTTGAACCTCACAAGCGACTCCTAAATACAGAGTTCCGCCTTGATAGTGAAGGGCGTTTTCTATTAGGACTTTAAACACCAAATCAAGTTTCGCATGGTCAACGAATAAATGTAGCTTAGAATCGATTTGTGGATTGAGTCCCACAGGTGCTTGAACATCAAGTATCACTTGATGATGGCTGGCGAGCAGTAAGCCTTGGCGTTTTAGGTGCTCATAGGTGTCCAAAATAGATGAAGGGGAGAGTTGCACGGACACCAGCGCATGTTGGCCTTTGCTTAACATGATGAGGTCGTCGATACGGGTTGACAGTGATTGACAGCACTCCACAATTCGACTGAACGTGGCGTGTTGTTGTGACTCAGTTAAGGGGTGCATTCTGAGTGCGAGTTCTGCTTCACCCATCATAATGGTCGTCGGTGTTCTGAGTTCGTGGCTTACCTCAGCGATAAAGTTCTTTTGGCGTATTTCTGCATCATGCAGTTGATTGACGACATGTTGGAGTCGTGCGGTGCGTTCTTGTACTTTTTCTTCAGTCGCATCTTGCAGGCGTTGCTGCTGATCACGAGCATTTTTCAAATTGTTGGCCATTAAGTTAAAACCTTGGGCAAGCTCCGCAAACTCTTTGGCACCTGTTTCGGGAATTGTGTTTGAGAAATCACCGCTACTCAAGCGTTGAACACCCTTCAGAAGGTGAGAGAGCGGGCGGGTAAAATGCCGAGTTAAGAAAAGACTTAAGCCAATAAACAACACCAAGCTGATTAGGGTTAAGCTCGCCAGTAAGCCATAAAGAAGGCGTGTCATTTTTGCCGCATCGAGTTCGGCCTGCTGCGTTTTGGCTTTGTGTAAGTCAATTAAGTCATGCACTAGGCTTGCGATATCGGACCCTTGGAATTTATCAAAGAGGGAGATGAGTGTTTGCCAACGCTGAGCATCTGTTTCCAGTTGAATGATTTCACGTGTTTGTAAGGCATGCTTGAGTGCATTCATATTGGTCCATAAAAAGTCGATCTGCTGACTGACTTGCTGGGCAAATGCGGGATCAGAATTGTATTGAGAGCGAGCAAAGAGTGATGTGTTGAGGTTGTCGACATTCTGTAGTTGAGTACTCATCCGATCAAATAGCTCATCACGTAATTGCGTGTCGCGCTTTTCCGTAATGATGAAATCGGCTAACCAAACTTTAAGCCGTTTTGCATCGGCACGAAAATGAACAATCTCGGTGAGCATCAATTGCGCGGATCGGCTGCGTTCGTAATGAAAGCTATTCTGTTGGAAGGCCCAAAACGTGCCCAGTGCTTGAAGCAAAATCAAAACGAAAAAAATACTCAAGGAAATAACGAGTCGTTGTCGATACATCAAGTAGCCTACCTACTTTGCGAGCTGAAGAGGAGTACTTTACGGAATTGGTGCTTTGGGAGCAAACTCGATGAGGCGTCGTAAAAACAGTAGACGATGAGACCCTGTTGCTAAACGGAACGCATGGGTTTTAAAAAAGACAGGCGGCGGTGATCAGTAGGACGCATCACCTCACCCAAGAGAATTAGATGGCTTGGGTGAGGTGTGCATTCTATGGCGCTGTATTAAGAGCTTAGACCACCAAGCTCTTCGATAATGGCTTTAAATCCTTCAACCTGATTGCTCAGGTTCTCATGGACTTCATCACCATCCATATACACGACGGGCATCAAAATACGCTCTTCAGTGATTTCGATAAAGCGTGGATCTTGAGTTGCAAGCTTAAGAACTTCGGCCAAACGCTCTACTTGATTCTCAGGAGTATTCTTCGGAACCATCACCACACGTATTTCACCTGGATCTATCTCGTATCCAAGCTCACGCAGTGTTGGTGCATCAGGGAAAGCGACTAAACGATCATCCGCTAAGCTCGCCAGAACAGGCATTTCACCTGTTTTAGCATAACCCGAATGGGTGCCGCCGCTGTACGCAAAGTCAACATCGCCAGAGAGAATCAAAGGCGCCATGCCTGCACCACCGGAGGTCGGAACGATGCGTAAATCCAATCCTTCTTTTTTCGCAATATAATCGATTAAGAGACGATCAAAGGGGAGTTGCGAAGCATAGCTTGTGCCTGGGTTGGCTTTTGCGTACTCAAGAAACTCCGCCCAGTTACTATACGGCTTGTCTGCACCAGTGACGATTGCAGATTGTCCTAACGTGACGCCTGCAACATAGGTAAAGCTATCGACATCAAAGTTGGTCGGTGTTGCCAATGGGCCGAAGGTCACTGACATTGAGGTGCCAAATACAAAGGTATGGCCTTGATCGCGGCTATTAACCAATTGTTGCAGCGCAACGGCACCGCCTGCACCTGGACGATTAATGACGTTGACTGGCTGTCCTAAGTGTTCACTCATCACATTTGCCAGCACGCGTCCCTGAATGTCAGTACTCCCACCTGCACCCCAGCCAATCACCATGCTTAAGGGCTTAGATGGAAAGTTATCTGCCAAGACTGAACTGCTTACAGCAAGTGCGCCCGTAATCAATGCGGTTTTCAGAAGGCTCTGTAATTTCATTGTGTTCCCCTCAGTTTATAGTATTTTGCTGAATTGAGTCTAAGGCTCAATCTGCATTCGGAAGTGATTTCTTCCGTTGTTGTATGCCTGTCCAGGCAAATCGAACCAGTAAGATGATCGTTAGCACGACAAAAAAGGCCGCAATGGGTCTGTCGAGCAAAATGCCAACATCGCTACCGGATAAAATAATGGATTGGCGTAGATTTAACTCCAACATGGGTGTAACGATAAATGCGACTAAAAACGTCACAAACGAGTAGTCAAACTTTTTCAAGAAGAAGCCAAGAATGGAAAAACCAAACACCACTAATAAGCCAAAGGTGCCATAGCCTTGTACTTGAATACCGGCAAGGCATAAAAAGATGACGATAGGGATGACTATATGTGATGGGATATTGGTGATTTTTGCAAAAATTCGCAGACCATACCAGCCAATTGCCAGCATCAATAAGCTCGCCACAATCATTCCTGAGAAGAGGGAAAAGAGCATTTCGGGCTGTTCACGCAGCATTAAAGGCCCTACGGTAATGCCATGAATCATGAACGCGCCGACGAGAAGCGCCGCAGATACACTGCCGGGAATGCCTAAGCCAAATAACGGAATATAGCTTGCTGGAATAACAGCATTGTCAGCGGATTCTGAGGCCGCGATGCCTCTAGGATCACCTTTACCAAAGGTATCTGGATTTTTGGCGGAACGCTTGGCGGCACCATACGACATAAACGAGCCCACAGATGGGCCGAGCCCTGGGAGTGCACCAACAAACGCTCCGATTGCTGTACCTTTAAAAATGGTGGGCAGGGTGGTTTTAAATTCCGACCATTTTAAGTCGTCATTTTGATTCTCGGTAAGATTGATGGCCGATTGGCCTTTATTGCGTCGATATTCATCCAGTTGAACAAACATCTCGGATAAGGCCAGTGTGCCAATGACCAGTGGTAAAATAGGGACACCTTCCATCAACTCCATATAACCGAAGGTTAGGCGCATGGCTCCAGTTTCAGGATCCATTCCCACGGTTCCGAGCACGATCCCCAATCCACCTGCCGCCATGCCCTTTAAGAAAGAGCCGCCCGCCATACCTGCAATAAAGACTAGGGCGAAAATGAGAATGGCCGCCAGTTCATAGGGGCCAAATTTTAGCGCAACGGACGCAAAGGGAATCGCAACTGCAATCAACAACAAAGTCGCCAGTAGGTCACCGATGACCGATGCTAAGAGACCAATTTTTAATGCTGTTCGGGGGCGTCCATCTCGTGCCATCGGGTAGCCATCCAAGCAGGTTGCTGCAGAAGAGCTTTCACCTGGGGTGTTAAGAAGAATGGCGGATACGGCGCTACCAGCTGCAGTGCCTTTGGATAAACCAATTAAAAATGAAATGGCGGCATAAGGTGACATGTAAAAGGTTAAGGGAATCGCAATGGCGATTGCGACCGCACGATTCAACCTGGGATAACCCCGACAATGTAACCGAGTAAAACTCCACCCAGTATAACGGTGATGGACTCCCAGCTGAGCGCCGTTGCAAACGCACTGTAAAAAACACTGAATTCGGGCATTTACACGACTCCTATGCGCATGAGGTACACCGTCAAAATGTATAGGCCTGCGGTGGGTGTAAGGGTGCAGATAAGGTAAATGGGCCAGCGCTGCTCACCTAGAATGAACAGCAAACCACCAATAAGCAGGGGAGCAATCCAAGTCAGAGGAAGATAAATTGCGAGAATGATAAAGAGTAAGACATAGAGGAATGGCCAGACTTGGTGCCAGATCTCGTTAAAATTAACACTGGATATCAGTGACTCTTTTGAGCTCACCAAAGCAATACTAGATAAAATCACGAGGCTGCTAGCGCTTAAGAGCATGATCCAAGCGCCAATTGTCGCGACAAGCTGAGGGGGTAAGCCGAACGAAAAGCCGCCACCGCCGAAGGTGGGGATAATCCAAACCAGAAGTGTCACAGAAAATGCAACGACCGCTAATCCAGACCAGAAATTGATTCTGAGCATGGTAATGTTCCCAACTAAATTAAATCATGGGCACTGAGCGTCTCTTAGTGATCCGCCCTGTTATTGTTATTCTTTTATTTCAACATAAAATGAACAGGGATGTAACTTAACGACTAGGTGATGCTTGATGTGACCTGTATTCATTAAAGCATCAACTAGCGCCAAGTTGCTTATCCCTCTGTATTTTTTAAAACGTGAATTCAATTACCTACCTGAAAAACAAGGTGCAGATGAATAATTGAATTTTTTAATCTAAGCGGCTTTTGAAGCCACTTAATGGTTCAGGCTTTGCTATTTTCGGATACTTTGTTCAGACCAAGCTGTTGCATCTATGTCTAGATCTGAAAACATCTCTGGATTTAGCACGGGTCTTTGTATACCTCGGCTCAACTGTCCTTGATAATCCCTTAGAATACGAAGGCAGGTTGGGAGAAGCATCATAATTGCAACAAGGTTCACGACAGCTAGAACTCCCATCATCGGATCGGAGAAGAAGAAAACAGCCGTCGCTCCCGGCGCAATTGCACCTAAGAAAACGACGGCAACAATGACAATGCGTAAAGCCAGCGTTGCCATCGGATGTTGGGTCATAACCGCTATGGCATTTTCACCCAAATAGTAGTTATAAATGATAGAGCTAAATGCAAACAGCAGGATCATGAGTGACAAGAGATATTGCGTCCAATCACCTAGATGATAAGCAAGGGATTGTTGTGTCAAGACAACACCATCGATACCGTTAGCTCCCGGGCTGTAAATGTTCCCGAGTAAGATAACAAAGGCTGTGCATGAGCAAATGACCAGCGTATCAATAAATACGGAGAAAGACTGTGTAATTCCTTGACTAATAGGATGACGAACATCTGCAGCTGCAGCAACATTAGGGGCCGAGCCTAAACCTGCTTCGTTGGAAAATAAGCCTCGACGAATACCTTGTGCTATCGCGGCCCCCATGCCACCACTGACAGCTTCTTCAAAACCAAAGGCATTAGCAAAAATGCTGGCAAGTACGCTTGGAATTTCAGTGATGTTGAGCAGAATAATCACGACGGCCATCAGGATATAAATCATTGCCATGAGTGGCACAACCACTTCAGACACTCTGGCAATACGACGAATCCCGCCAAAGACAATGGCAGCGGTCACAATCGCTAGGAGCACTCCCGTTATATAACGGTTGATTCCCAAGCTGCTTTCAACAGATCCTGCAACGGTATTTCCTTGAAATGCATTGAACCCCAACCCAAATGCCGCAAGTAAACAGACCGCATAGACAACGGCTAACCATTTATATTGAGCCCCTAATCCATGAATAATTGTGTTTGCAGGGCCGCCTCTGAAGGTTCCATCCGGCTGTTTTCGTTTAAAAAGTTGAGCAAGTGAGCATTCGACTAAACTCGTTGCCATGCCGATAAATGCAATCGCCCACATCCAAAACACAGCACCGGGTCCACCAAGCGTGATGGCGACCGCAACCCCTGCGATATTACCACCCCCTACACGCCCACCAACGGAGAGCATCAATGCGGCTCTCGCGGAGACATTATTTGGGTCTGCTGATTCATTCTTAGGTGATAAAACAGCGAACATCCGCTTAAAGTATCTGAATTGTACACAGCCTGTCATAAGCGTTATGAAGGCGCCAAAAATAACAAGAAGTGGAATTAATGACCATCCCCAGGTCAAATCATCCAGAACGCAAAAAAAATTTTCGACAAAGGTCATTATTCATTTCTCCGTTTTTAATCCGAGATTTTTCGCCCGGGCAATTGGCAGTTACGAAATCATCTCGTGTTGTTATTGTTTTATTTCCTAGCGTCAGAGTAATAAGGCTCAGAGGTAGATACTTGTATATTTCAGCCAATATGTTTATTTTTAAGACTTGCTTGTTAATTGGATATTTAAACAATGAGTTCCAGTCCTATTGAAGACACGCCCGAAGCCTATATCGCTTGGTTGGATGAAGTTTGGTCTCGTCAATTGAATCAAAAAAAGGATCAGGGCCTTGTTGTTGGCATCTTGCTGTGGCCTGATTTTCCACTCATGTCCTTGACGGGAATTATTGAAAGTTTGCGTCATGCCGGTGATTTTGGTGATCAATCCAGGCAAATCGAAGGTCGATGGGAAATTCTGGGGAATCCGAATGTGCCAATAAAGGCCAGTTGCGGTTTAGAGTTTAAACCCACTTGCCATTACACCCATCCGGCAGAGTTTGATTACATTTTTGTCATAGGTGGTTTGCTGAGCCAATTGAGCAAAGCACCCTTAAGACACCGTCAATATATTCGCCTTGCTCGCCAGTCAGCCTGTACGCTGGTGGGGGTATGTACAGGCAGTTTCATCCTAGTGGAAGAGGGGTATTTAGATACTGTAAAGGCCTGTATACACCCTTATCATCAACGTGACTTTGAGCAGCGCTTCCCGAAGTTCTTGTATACGACACATAAAGATTTCAGCATAGATGATGGTGTAATTACGGTTCCGGGTGGTACCTCTATTCTTGCCCTTATGTCGCATATCATCTCAACGCATTATGGTGCTGATCGTTCAGCTAAGGTCTCTCATCAAATCTCTTTGCCGGAAAGACGTGGCGTCAGTCATTTTGAGCGATCCGCGATTATTCGCCATATGGAAGTCAAGGATCCAAGAATTCAAAAAGCCATCGCGATCATTGAACATGCCCAAGAGACACCTTTAAGTGTCTCGGAGCTTGCTAAGCAGCTGGGTATGAGTGAACGCCATTTTTCGAGGTTATTTTCGGCTGAGGTTGGTGTCTCGCCGAGAGAATACCTGCTTAAAATGCGTTTGAAGCTGGCGGTATGGTTGCTACAGCATACGTCTAAACCGATCACCTCCGTGGCCTATGATGCGGGGTTCTCAAGCGTTGCGCACTTATCAACGTTGTGTAGCAAACGCTTTGGAATCACCCCATCAGAAATACGTAAAGGTGGCTCCATATCAAGAGTTGATTAGGGAGCGACCTGCTCCGCAGCGCCCAGAGATAGGGTCCAGCCTAAGGTGCCGTGCCCTAGATTCAGATACAAACCCGCCAGACTTCCTCTTCTAATAATCGGTTGAGAGGAGGGGGTGACGTAACGGGCACCCGACCAAACACGCTTAGGTGGCCCTTGGTCTTCACCGAAAAAATGTGGGAAGGCGGCTTGTGCTGTTTGCATCAGTGTCTCAAAGCGATGGGACATAAACTGAAATCTGTGTTGACCAATGTCCGCCAGACCCGCAACGCGTAACTCCTTGCCTAAGGGTGCAAATACCAGTTTGCGTTTAACATCCGTAATAGAGGTCTGCATCGCCTGCGGGTGTGCATCGGCGGTAAATGAATAGCCTTGCACAGGCCACATATCTCCGAGTGAGCGATCTTTGCTAGGGAGTAGGTCACAGGATTGTCCCGTAGTGATCACTAATGTATCGCACTCAAGGGGAGCTGAGTCTCTAAAGCTCACGCCTGTCGCCCGGTCTTTAGTGTGATTAATACGTTGTACTTTCTGATTGAACTGTGTTTTTAAACCGTATTCATGTTGGAGTGACTCTACCAGCTTTTGACAAAATACATCTGGGCGTCCAGCCGCATCTCCTGGGCTGTAAACGACGGAGGCAATCGGGTCTGGATAATGCGCCAGTGCAGGTTCAATCACGGTGGCCTCCTCTCGTGTTAAGACTGACAGTTGAAAACCTTGTTGTCTTTTTTGCTCCAGTATTTTTGCGTGTTTTTGGCAACTTTCCAGCGTTGGATAGAGCAGCATTTTGCCATTTATCTCGTAATCAAACTCAATTGGGTGCTTTTCAAGCAGCTCCAATAACAGTGCGTGGCTTCGTAGGGCTATGCGAGATAGCGTTAAGGTATTGTTTGAAAAACGAGCGGACGTTGAGTTGATCAAAAAGCGCAAACCCCAGGCTAAAAAATCAGGATCGGCCTGCAGTGTACAGCGGTATGCTGGATCTCTTTTCAGTAAAATGCCAGGCAGTTGAGCCAGTAGAGAGGGTGATGCGAGCGCGTCACAGTACGCATAACTAAGCTGTGCGCCATTCTGATGGCTTGACCCCATGGCGGGAGCGGGTTTTTCATCCAGCAGGGTGACAGCAAAGCCTGCTTTACATAGCATATAGGCGGATGCGACACCTGCCACGCCTGCGCCGATAACAATGGCTTTTTTCATGTTATTGATCATCATCTACGATTAGTGTTAGCTCAATTTCAACCGGAACGCCACGAGGTAAGGAGCTGACACCGATTGCAATGCGCGCATGTTCCCAGCGGTCAGGGAAAATGTCTCGTAAAAGCTCGGATGCTCCATCAATCACTTTACCGTGTTGGGTAAAGTCAGGCGTTGCTGCGACATACCCTGCCAAACGAACAAACTGTTTGATTTTAGTGATATCACCGACAAGCGTTTCGACTTGTGCTAACGCATTTAAAATGGCGATACGCGCATTCTTCTGTCCTTCCTCAATGCTGACACTGTCTCCGACAAGACCGACGGTCATGACAGCATCGTTAATCAGAGGGACTTGGCCTGAAACGACCACTTGATTACCCACACGAATGGCACCCAGAAAAGGCCCAGGTGAGGGTGGTGCAATTGGCAAGGTGATGCCTAAATTCGTCATACGTTCATATGTATTCATAGAGTCTCTCCGCGGTTTTTGACGGTGTTCGGTTTATCTAAGTGATGATTGAGCAGCGGCTTGGACAAACCCCCGCAGCAGGTTTTTATCAAATTCAGATAACTGAAATTCAGGGTGCCACTGCACGCCAATGCATAAACTGTCTAAGTGCCCTTCAATGGCTTCGACGACACCATCAGGCGATAAAGCGGTAACATCAAAGTTGCCTGAGCCAACCAATGATTGACGGTGAAAACTGTTTACCCAAGCGGTCTCTGAGTCATGTTGTGCTCGTAGCCATGAGTCATGACGCAACTGCACTTCATGTGCAAGACGGTTCGGTTGTGAAAAGGGTAGGTGCAGGCTTTGAACTTCGGCATCTTGAATATCGTCAATCTTGGCACCGAGGAACTCACCGATGATTTGCATGCCGTGACAAATACCCAAAACAGGAATGCCATGATCAAATGCAGCGGCAAGCAGCTTTTTTTCAAAATCAGTACGTATCGATGATGAGCCATTTCCTGGCGCCGATCCCGAAAATAGAATTCCGTCCGATTGATGAATCAGGTGTGGAATTAAGTCTTCAATAAAAGGGGCCAATAAGGGCAAAGCACCCGCTTGAAACAGTGCTTGTGCATAGTTGGCATTACAGTGATAGATGTGTTCATTTGCCGTTACGTTTAGGTCTTGAATCAACAAGATGGTTGGAGCTTTTTTATCTGTAGTCAATTCGTTCATAAGGATCACGCTATAGGTATGGGTAACGATCAAGACGTTACCCCTTTAGAGATAGCCGTAGAGTATCGTGTGTATAGGGATATTGATTATATAAATGAGACGGATTTTTCAAATTTAAGACATCGTGGTTGGGATGGTCTAATACAGGCTTTGCATATGTGTTGGGGGCATATAAGCAACAGGTTTGCGAAGGATTCGATGTTTTATCTCACCCCTTTAATGCAGCCCACCACATACGCGCCTTAATTCCCCAGCGACTGGTCAACCCCACTTCTGAAAATGCAATTTCACCCTGTGAATCTAATACAAACAGAGTTGGTAATACGCTCACTCCTAAGCGCTGAGCGAGTTCGCCACTTGGGTCATTAATGACGGGAAGCTCTACGAGATTATTTGCCGTTAAAAAGGCCTTTACGTCGTTATCGGACCCAGATTGCATAGCTAGGGTTATCACGGGATAGTCTTGAGTCAGAAGATGGATCGTCGGCAGTTCTATCCGGCAAATACGGCACCAGTCTGCCCAAACCACGACTAACAAGGGTTGGCCAGCATAGTCTCCAAGAGCAATATTCCCTCCACTAAGAAGCTGAGACTCTGGAAGTGGAAAATAACCAGAATCAACGCTAGGTGCTTGATACGCTCGGACACCCGCTATCAGCAGGATAAACAGAAGGGCTTCGACACTCCAGCGATAGCGTCTTGGCAGTTGGGCATAACGGTTAAACAAACGCTTCATCAATACGGGCTTTTCGTCATTTAATAGGAGAGGGGTATAATACGGTTTAACGTTAGTCGACAGTAGGGTAGGGAATGAACTCGTCTTCATCTCCCGGCACTTTTGCAAAACGCCCTTGCTGCCAGTCTTGCTTGGCTTGTTCAATGCGTTCTTTGCGGCTGGAGACGAAGTTCCATTCCATATACCGTTTGCCAATTCCTTGCCCGCCAATCAAGGCTATGCGAGTTGCTGAGCTGGCCGTAATTAAAATATCCTGATGTTGGGTCAAAACTGCCATTTGATGTGCTTTGATCGGTGTTTCGGATAGACAAACTTCTCCGCTAGCAACATAAAGACCGCGCTCATCCGCGTAGGGTAATCTTAGTGTTTGGCCTTCGGCTAGGTCGGCTTCGATGTAAAGTGTTTCAAAGAATGTTTTCACAGGTGAAGAGACACCATAGGCAGAACCTACCAGAACACGTACCTTGACACCCTCAAGGTTAAGTGCCGGGATATCAGGCGAGGGGTAGTGATAAAAAGCGGGATCAATTTCTTCATCGGCATCCGGCAAGGCTAGCCAAAGTTGCAAGCATGAAGCGAGTGCGGCACAGCGTTGACTTCATTACGCTCGCGTTCGGAATGCACAATGCCTTTTCCGGCGACCATCAGGTTGATATCACCGGGGCGGATGGGTTGATGGCTGCCTAGAGAGTCGCGATGCAATATCTCACCTTCAAATAAATAGGTAACCGTCGCTAGATTGATGTGTGGATGAGGGCGTACATTAACCCCTTTACCTGGTGGAAAATGCGCCAAGCCCATTTCATCAAAAAACACCCAAGGGCCGACTGAGCGACGTTCACGAACGGGTAAGCAACGACGAACGGAAAATCCACCTAGATCTTTAGGCCGTGGATCAATGATTAGATCAATGGCATCACAGCCTTGATTGGTTGTGCATTCAGCTTCAGAGAAGGAATCGTTTGTGCTCATAGCAAGGCTTCTTTACTCAAATGAAAAGGTTAGATTCATTCAGACTAGGTCATTGGCGATAGGATCTCAAGCAAAGTGCGGTGAGAGCACTAGCGAATTTACCTTTCCACGCCTATATTGAGAACTCAAAGACCGATATAATCCGCTGTATTTCCTATTTTTTTGCTTAAGAGTAATACTAGAATGCAAATAGGAATCCGAGGCAAACTCGTCCTGTTGTTTGTGGTGATGAAGGTCATTCCTTTACTGTTGTTGGGCTGGTTGGCTTGGACGCAGGCGGATAATCTTGGACGACATTTGACTGTTGGCGTTGAACAATTACTCGGAACTGCGACTCGATCAGTGAATGAAGTGGGCCGCGTGGCCATCGCCGATGCTGTAGAGGCCTTAGATGCGCGGGCTAAAGAGGATATAGAGCGTCAAACCACGGATGTTGCAAAAGCCATTGCCGCCTTTTTGTATGAACGAGACAGTGATATACGGATGGCGGCGGCATTGCCTGTTGACGCGGCTATTTATGAGCAGTTTGTCAACAGCCGGACACGCCATTTAGTTCGCCATGGTCAATGGCAGCTTTCGGAGGATCAACGTGAATGGGTACCCCAAGACATACAGGCATTAGAGGCGCCGACTGTAGACTGGGGTAGTGATGACAATGCGCGAGCCTTTAATTACGTGCCACCTTTTTCGTTTAATCGAGTCAACACGCCTCTTTATTTGGAAATGACCTTTATTGATCTTCAGGGACAAGAACAGGTCAAGATAACGACATCAAATAGAATGAGTGCCCAACGCCATAATGTCTCTGATCCAGCCAATACTTATATCAAAGCCGAAGGGTATTTTGCCGAGCTTAAACGACTAGCACCGGGTGAAGTGTATGTTTCCGAGGTCATCGGCGCGTATGTTGGCACGTCAGTAATCGGCCCTTATACGCCGGAACGCTCAGCAAAAGCGGGGATCGAATTTGCACCTCACGAAAGTGCGTACTCAGGAAAGGAAAATCCCGTTGGAAAGCGTTTTGAAGGGTTAGTGCGCTGGGCAACCCCCGTGATGAACGATGGCAGGATTATTGGTTGGGTCACTTTGGCGTTGAATCACGATCATATTATGGCCTTTACCGACTTTATTGTGCCGACCCCTGAGCGCTATACCGATATTACAGATGCCGCATCGGGTAACTACGCCTTTATATGGGATCATAAAGCACGCAGTATTGCCCACCCTCGACATCATTCCATTGTAGGATACGACCCTGAAACAGGGCAGAGAGTGCCGGCTTGGCTTGAAGAGGGTCACTATGAAGCATGGCAAGCCAGTGGTCTGAGCTATGATGCGTTTATTGATCAGCTCCCGCCATTTTTATTACAAAGTCATAATAAACGGCCTTCACTGGCGCAGGTACGTATTGGACAGGTTGGATTGGACTGTCGTTATCTGAATTTTGCTCCACAGTGTGTCGGTTGGCACAATTTGACTGAACAAGGAGGCTCTGGTTCCTTTGTAATTCTATGGAGTGGGTTATGGAAGTTGACCACGGCGGCGGCAATCCCCTATTACACGGGACAATATGCAAAGACACCGAGAGGTTTTGGTTTTGTCACCATTGGTGCGAATGTTGATGAGTTTCATAAGCCCGCCAATGACTCAAAAGAGCGACTTGATCGGATTGTCATGCATGCCGATGGACAGATGCGGGAGCTCAGCGATGCGACACTCATCGCGATTGATAAAAATCTTAACCAAACCGCGAGAAGTTTAACATTCTCCACGCTGGTCATGATTCTATTGGTGGTGCTGATCGCCATCTGGATGGCATCCTATATGTCAGGGCGCATCCGTCGGATGGTGAAAGGTATCTCGCAGTTTCGCCAAGGAAAACGATCTTTTCGCTTCAAGGAGGTGAGTCGAGATGAACTCGGGGAACTTGCGAGCTCATTTAATGACATGGCCGATACCGTGAGCAGTCATCTTGTACATCTTGAAGATGAGGTGACACAGCGTCGTCAAACAGAGGCAGAACTACTGGCCATTCAGGAAAACCTTGAGTATCTCGTCGCTGAGCGTACTCAAGAATTGACTGACGCCAATGTGCGTATGAGAAATGAAATTCTTGAGCGACGCTCCGCGCAGGAGCGAGCACATTTTCTAGCGTGCCATGATTCACTTACCGGACTTGCCAATCGTTTCGAATTTAATGATCGACTCCAGGATGCGGTCAAACTGTCAATTAGACAGAACCATTTCTGTGCGCTGTTATTTTTTGATTTGGACAAGTTTAAGTCAGTGAATGATCATTATGGGCATGGTGTCGGTGACGAGCTTCTGATTGCGGTCGCCGATATGTTGCGTGAGGTTGTTCGTGATACCGACACGATTGCCCGATTAGGTGGCGATGAGTTTGCTATTATTTTAAATGATCTCACCGAGCCAGAAAGCGCAGCGTTGGCAGCCCAAAAAGTGATCGACTTATTAAGCCAGCCGCTGCAGGTCGCAGGACATTTCATTCAGACAGGCACCAGCATAGGTATTACAACTTACCCGGGCGACACGCAAGATCCTGATGAGTTATTGTTGCATGCTGATCTGGCGATGTACCAAGCAAGAGTGAAGGCGGCAATGGTTATCATTTCTTTATGCAGACGATGCATGATGCAGTCAAACTGCGCAGGCAACGAGAAACGGAATTAAAGCGTGCCTTAGATGAAAAACAATTCATTGTTTACTATCAACCTCGGCACTTCTGTGATCGGGAAGGAATTTATGGGGTGGAGGCTTTAGCGCGTTGGCTGCACCCAGAGGAAGGTCTTCTATTGCCGAATCAGTTCTTGGAGATCGCAAGTCGTTCGGGTCTTCTGCCCGCGATTGATGAGTTCGTTATGATGACGGCCTGTATGCAGGCCAAAGAGTGGTTGGATCAGGGGCTTAAATTTGGCCGCATTGCCGTGAATGTATCTCCAACGGAAATCGCCCATCCGAATTTCGTGTCGCGGGTTCTAGGCGTACTGTCGTCCAGTGGACTCCCTCCCATCTGTCTCGAATTAGAGATTACCGAAAGGGCAATACTCACGAATAGTGATGTAGCCATCGCAAACTTGTTAGAGTTGCGTAAGGAGGGAATTATTATTGCAATCGATGACTTTGGAACCGATTACTCATCGCTTAAGCGCTTGATAGATTGTCCGATTGATGTGATTAAAATTGATCAATACTTTGTCAGTAATATGGAAGATGGGAAGTCGGTCGCGGTGATTAAGGCGATTGTTGCAATGGCAAAGTCAATCGAGTTAGAAATTGTAGCCGAAGGAATCGAGCTGCCCAAGCAGATGATGGATTTGCGTGGGATGGGATGTGAGGTGATGCAAGGTTTTTATTTGGCGAAACCCATGCCGCCAGAGGAGCTGCTTGAGCATATTCGACTGAATACACCAGAAAATTAACCTGTGCACTTATTTGTTTTGGGGCGGGTTAAGCGTTTTTTCAATGCAAGATAAAAATAAGGAAGCGATATGTTATCCAACTCAAATGATACCCCTGCACAGTTACTTCGCGAAGACCATAAAGGTGTGGCTTGGTTAACACTGAATCGCCCAAAGGCCAGAAACAGCCTGTCGAGTGAGCTAATTGATTTACTGCAAACGGAGTTAAACCAAATCGCAGAAACGCCCTCTATTCGAGTGGTGGTGATTTCGGCCAATGGCCCGGCATTTTGTGCAGGGCATGATTTAAAAGAGGTGACGTGCTCCGATCAAGCGTTTCATGAGGTGTTGTTTGCCCGTTGCAGTGAGTTAATGTTGAGTATACGACAGATGCCTCAACCCGTGATTGCATCGGTGCAGAGTTTGGCAACGGCCGCCGGCTGTCAGCTGGTGGCGACCTGTGATCTGGCGGTTGCAGCACGCTCTGCCCGTTTTGCCACCCCCGGTGTTCATATTGGACTTTTTTGCTCAACCCCCATGGTTGCCTTAACACGTAATGTCAGCCCAAAACAAGCCATGCAATTGCTGTTGACGGGGGATCCGATTGATGCCGATACCGCCTTGGCGTATGGCTTAGTGAGCCAGGTTGTGGATGACGAAAAACTACATGACGAAACCCTCGCGCTCGCGTTGAAAATAGCGTCAAAATCCGGCCAAACGCTGCGTATAGGCAAAGAGGCATTTTATCAACAGCTGCATCTTAACGAAGCCGATGCCTACCGATATGCCAGTGATGTTATGGTGAAAAATTTACAAATTGTCGATGCAAAAGAAGGAATTGCCGCATTCGTTGAAAAGCGTCCCCCCATTTGGGAGCAGGATAAAGAGTGAGTGTGATCGGTGAGTTTGCTGCGTTGGCAAACTCATCGTTTGGATGTACCTTTAAAGGCTAATTTACCGCATGACCAAATCTTAAGAGGCCAATGGCGAAGAGCATCATACTGGCCATTAGCAGCGCAAACCCCCATGTTCCGGCTAGATCAAACACTAAACCAAATACTAGAGGGGCGATGACTCCGCCTAGATTCGTTACCAGCATGGTGTAGCCGATGGCAGTGCCCGTATACGAAGGAGGTGCTAGGGCAAGGGTTAAGGTGATGTGTAGGCCCGTCGCCGAACAGGTTGAAAAACCAAGCAAGAGGGCGGCGATGGGAGCGAGTGCCCAGAGTTGCAGTTCGGCTTGCAGGATTAACAGCAGAGCTCCGAAGAAGGCTACCGCACAGATCCATTGTAGCGTCTTGGCTGGATTTTTGCCGAACATGTGATCATTCATGACGCCCCAAAAGAGACGCCCGATCAATGTACCAAGTTGTAATAGCCCCATGCATAACGTGATTAACGATGCACTTAATGTCGCTGACTGTCTGAGCACTTCAGCTAAAAAGGCCCAAAGCGTGAATTGACCGCCATTTGTGAGTCCTGATGCCAAATTTGCGCGACTTAGATGCGGGGTTTTTAGCACATTTCGAATAGGCTGAGACGAGAGACCTTGAGAGAGAGCAGGAGACCTGCCCTCATTTTTAGGTAAAAACAGCCAAAATAAACTGCCAAGACAGGCAGCGATGATCGCAATCAATATCACGCCGAGTTGCCAGCCGTAGACAATCCCTAAGCCAGCAAGTCCAGTGCCGATAGCGCCACCGACGGGCACTCCTGTTTGCTTTAAGCCAATGAGAGTGCCGCGCCAATCCGGTGAGAACCAGAGAGAAATAGCGCGGCCTGCGGCTGGGTTAATCATCCCATAGCCTGCACCACAAATGGCCATGCCGATACAGAGTTGGAGATAGCTTTGCCCCAGCCCAACCCCCAGCATGCCAAGTGCCATTCCCCAAGCCGAAAGTGTCAACGCATGCCGGGTTCCGATTTTATCCGTTAACATTCCGGCTGGAAAAGAGGCGGCCGCCAATGTAGCAGAATAGGCACTGGCAAGTCCCCCGACCTGCAGTGCTGAAAGGCCCAATTCACTCATCAGTTGAGGGCCTGAGGCCAGTACGCCCAGAACACAAAGAGCGCCAAGTGCCTGAGCGGCAAAAATAAGTGAAAAATGAAGCTTTTGCTGTGTTGGTATTTTCATGCCCTTAGATTCAATGCATCCACTTTAGACGATGGGTGAGCCATGAGTGCGACTCGAAGAGTTGCAATGGCGGCGGTTGTGCCATCAATCACGGGTACACTAACATTCGGCTGAAGTCGTGCAGCCAGACCCGCTAAGGGGCCGCCGCCCAGTACGATGCTATGCACCTTATCCTTCTGTGCAGATAAACAGCAGAGTGCTAAAAGCTCATCGGCAAGCGCCTCTTGGATGGCGCCTGGATCCTCCCAGTGAGCATCCTCAACCATGTGCATGGCGACGAGGTTGCCACCGTAACCATAGCTTTCGGCTGTTTTGCGCAGCGCAGAGGCCATGGTCGGAGAGAATGAGACAATCGACATACGTGTTCCAATGACGGAGGCCATGGCGTAGGCGGATTGAGCGATACCGACGACAGGTACACCGCATTGTTTGCGCACCGCAGCCAATCCGGTATCGCCAAAGGACGCGAGAATAATGCCATCGATTGGCGTGCTCCAGTTAGCAAGGTTTGTGTAACGGCTTTTTCGGCCACGAGTGCATCCTCGGGAGTGACGATTAACTCAGGCGCACCTTCTGCACAGATCGTCGTGATTGACTCATGAGGTAGGAGTGCAGCTTGTGCTGCGGCGTCTATTCGAGCCGTAACAGAGGGGGATGAGTTTGGATTAATAATTAATAATTTCATAGTATTAGCCTAATAAAACCGAGGGTAACCAAAGCGAAATAGCGGGAAAAACATTGATCAACAAGAGTGCAATCAGCATTGCGCCAATAAACCACATTAGAGGTGGGATAATTTGCATAATGGTGATGCGTGCAATCGAGCAGGTGATTAACACTACGGAGGCAACCGGGGGCGTTTGCTGACCGATACCGAGATTGATGGTTACAATTAAACCGAAGTGGACGCGATCAATGCCCAGTTGGTCGGCCAGCGGTAAAAAGATTGGCACCAGCATTAATATGGCCGGCGTACCATGAACGATGGTTCCGGCAAGCAAGAAAAATACGTTAATGGCCAATAGAATAACCCAGTAGTTATCCGAAATCCCGAGGATCGCCATTGCGATGTCTTGTGGGATGCGCTGATTGGTCAAGTACCAACCCAAGAGTGTTGAGGTTGCCACGATGAACATGAGCATAGCGCTGCGTTTACCGGAAATACGCAGGGTATCAAGGAAGTTTTCCCAAGTGAGTGTCCGATAAAACAGTGAGGCCATTAAAATTGCCCAAAGAGCTGCCACGGCACCGGCTTCAGTGGCGGTAAAAATGCCGCCTAAAATACCGAATAGGATCAAAATAGGCAGGGTTAGGGGTAAGGCTGCATCTTTACCTGTGTCGAGTACGCGTGAGAAATTAAATTTACCTTCCGTAGGGTATCCTTTCCAAACGGCGAGCCCATAGGCCGTCATCACCAACAAAAAGCAGACCAAAAAGCCCGGTAATATCCCAGCCGCAAAGAGTTCCGCAATGGATGCATTGGCGACATAGGCATAGAGAATTAAGTTGAGTGAAGGGGGAACGATAATCGCCATGGTCGCAGACGTCGAGGTGACGGCCGCCGCAAATGCAGCCGAGTAGCCGCGTTTTTTCATTTGCGGAATCATCACGGACCCGATAGCTGCAGCATCGGATGTTGCCGTCCCTGAAATTTCTGAGAAAAATAAAGAGGTTAAAATGTTGACGTGTGCAAGGCCACCACGAATATGGCCCACCAAAGAGGATGCAAAAGCGATGAGCTTTTCGGCGATTTTGCCTTGGTTCATCACCTCTCCTGCGATCATGAATAACAACGCTGCCACGAGCAGGTAATTATTGGCCCCGCCAAAGGGGATTAGTCCCATAATCATGGGCATGACCGCCGGATCAAGAAAGATCATTAGCATCGCCGTGATGCCCAACACATACGCAATGGGGATGCCGATGGTGAGCAACACCACTAAAAGAATTAAGATTAAATAGCCCGGTTCAATTAACATCAGCCGTCTCCTTCAGGCAGTAAATCGTTTGGGTTGATGCGCCCTAGCAACAGTCCAAAAAAACGCACGGTGCAAATCATTAAGACGAGCGCGCCGCCGACGGGAACGGCTCCCCGAAATAAAATCACAGGCAAGTCGACGGATATCAGCATACGTCCAGAAAAGCTTAAGGCCGCTTTGCCGCCATACCACAAAAGGGCGAGTGCAAAGCTCGCCATCAGGAGTTGGTTGATGCAGGCAAGCACGCGTTGTAACTGAGCAGGTAAGCTACGAGCGACGCCATCAAAGCCCAGATGCTCGTTTGTACGTGTGAGGTAGGCCGCACCGATAAACGTCAGCATTGCTAAAATATGGGCGGGAAGCTCCTCGCCCCAAGACACGGATGCATTTAACACAAACCGTGAAAAAACAGCGTAGTTGAGTAAGATCAACAGGACGGCGGCCACGGTGATCGTAAAAACATCCAGAGCGCGACACATCCAGCGATCAAGCCAGAGAATACTTTTACCCAGGGTTTCCATGGGCACCTCCTGTTAATTAGGGTTTAGTTGAGGCCAAGAACTTCGCGGGTGACCTGAATCATGTCAGCGCCGATGGCATCAACAAACAGAGGGCTGTCATACAAGGGTAAGGCAGCGGCCTGGAAGGCTTCAAAATCCACCTCATTAATGGCAATTTTTTCAGCTAACTCCTCCAAAACACGTGCGTCGGTTTCTTCACCCCAAGTAAAAGTCCAGGGTGCGGTTTCCGCTGCGATGCGTAAAACAGTGTCCCGAATTTCGTGTGTCTGAGCATTTAACCAAGGCTGGCCAAACAGCATAAACGTGGGTAGGTAGACGTGGTTGGATAGCGAAAGGTATTTTTGCACCTCATAGAGTCGAGCACTTTCGACGATTTGAGCGGGGTTTTCTTGTCCGTCAATGACGCCTTGATCTAGACCTGAGTAAACCTCACCAAAGGAGAGAGGTGTCGCATTGGCACCCAGCGTATTGAACATAGCAACCCGCTGCCGACTGGTCGGAGTGCGAATTTTTAGGCCATTTAAATCGGCAGGTGTGACCACTGGGCGTACTGAATTGGTGATGACCCGAAAGCCGTTATCCCATAAGGCTGAGAGCACAATTCCTTTGCCAGAAAAGCCTTCAGACAACATGTCAAATGCGGGAGAGGCGGCAAACTCTTGGACTTTATCTCTGTTTTCAAACAGGTAAGGCAGGTCAAACACCGCTGTACGGGGGTTGACTTGTACCACGGCTGATGCGGATAACGAAGCATGGTGTGTGCCAAAGCCCATGCCTTGTAGCACATCCTCTTCTGATCCTAGTGTATTGCCCATGAAAATTTGTACGTCGATTTTGTCCGGCAACTCGGCTTCGACTCTGTTTTTGAACTCCATTAAGAACGTATGAGCAAAGCTACCATCCGGTAGAGATGAATTTATTTGCAGAACAACGGGTCTTGCCAATGCAGTGACCGGAAGAAGTGCGCCCAGTGCTAAGACTAGGGCTGCTTTACGCAGGGTAGTTTTCGTCAATAAAGACATAGCAGTACCTCATTAAGTTGATTAGCCGATTAGGCGATTCTTATTGAGGGGCAATTTGTTTTTTGTGATAATTATTTTTCATTAGAAGATATCACAAAAAATATTTTTCACAACAGATCGAACGAAATTTTTTAAAAAAATAAACATTAAATTTCGTCGAGTGTGTCGTGTAGCGCTTCAATGCTCAGTAAGCGGCGGCGTCCGGCGGGGCCTGATAGCTCCAGAAGTCGTGTGGACACTAGATGGCAGAGGGCCAGTACAGCCGCGTGATTGAACAAGGGGCCAGGCGCCGTGGTTTGCACCCGCAGTGTCCAAGTAGGATTAAAGGGCAGGGACGTGTTGTCTTGGCTGAGTGCGGGGGTGTCGGTAATGACAAGACTTGATGCTTCGCTGTTAGCAAGCTCGCGAAAAATATTTTCCAGCTGCTTGATGGGACGACGCAGTGAAAAAACTAAAACAAGATCATGTTTATCGATGCTGCAAAGGCTTTCGGCCAATGTTTGGCCCGCTTGAGGTAAGAGGGTGATATTTGGCAGGATTTGGCCCATTTGAGCCCCTAAATACACCGCAAATGCATGCGCGGTTCGAAATCCAATAATCCAAACACGATTTGCTTTTAGCATTGCCGAAGCAATATTGTCTATTTCAGCCAGTGTAATGCCTGCAAACGAATTTTCAGTATTAATCCGGCTTTGTTCAATATGGGCCGCAAGTGCTGATTCCGGTCCTTGCTTTGAGACGAGATTTTGAAACACGGCTGCACCACTTTGTTGAGTCAGCCTTGCCGCTTGTCGTGCCTCATCAAAACTGGAATAGCCCAAGCGTCTGACGAAACGAGTAACCGTCGCATTTGAGACGTTTGCCAACTGAGAGAGTTCTGTAGCGGAATAGCTGGCAATTTCGCCAGGAAAAGACAATAAGGTGTCGGCTAAACGCCGCTCGCTTGGATGAAGATCAGGTAGGGCCGATCGAATGCGAGAAAGAAACGTTGGCGCTTGAGTCGAAGGCATACCGTATCCAGAAAAATCAATTTGATGAAATTATATTTTCATGGGCGTTGTAGGTCAAAAAAGATTTGTTCTATTTGGCGTGATTCCAATATTTAGCACCCTAAATGGGGCCATTGAAGCGCTAAATTCACACAGAATTGATGCACACTACCCAGCTTACGGGCTATTTTAAGGCACCGCTATCCGCACTTCGCTATATACAGTATGCCTCACTGTGCAAAATGCACACTCAGTGCAATTAAGCGGTGTTCAATCAGCACATGAGTCTATGAGCGTCCTCTTTTTTGAAACGTCTGGCATATCCATTGCAGTTACTGTCTGAGTGCTTAGATGATTGAGTGGTTTGCTTATCCGATAGGCGCTGGGATGTTTATCCAAAATTAACTGGGGATAGGATTATGAACGAAACAGATTATCCACTAAGTGAAGTACCCGCCGATGCGCGTAAAGGCTTAGTATCGACGTCATTAGTATTGCTAGGTTTTACGTTTTTTACCGCCACCATGTGGGCGGGTGGGTCTTTGGGAACGGCGTTTAGCTTTTCTGAGCTGCTTTTTGTGATTTTAATCGGCAATTTGTTACTTGGCACTTATGCGGCCGCTTTAGCCTATATTGCCTGTAAGAGTGGTCTAAACTCAGTATTGATGGGGCGTTTTTGCTTTGGAGAAAAGGGCAGCAAACTGTCCGATTTTATTTTAGGTTTCACGCAGATAGGTTGGTATGCTTGGGGAACCGCCACCTTATCGATCGTATTGATTAAAACAACAGGGCTACCAGAGGCGCTGGAAATTCCCTTAATGATTTTATTTGGTTTTGCGTTTTGTGCCACCGCTATGATTGGATATAAAGGTCTGGATTGGCTTTCACGCTTCGCTGTGCCAGCATGATGGTGTTTATTTTGATCAGTCTTTACAAAGGATTGATTGATGTGGGGGGCCTTAGTGTACTGGCAGGCCAATCGGGAAGCGGCAGTATGAGTTTTGCTGCAGCGGTGACCGTGATTATTGGTACCTTCGTTAGCGGCGCGACACAAGCCACGAACTGGAGTCGTTTTGCCGCCAGTCCAAAGATTGCAGTCATTGCTACATTGGCGGCCTTCTTTATCGGTAACGGTTTGATGGTGTTCACGGGCGCGCTTGGCGCGCTTATCTATCAGCAGGCAGACATTGTTGATGTCATGTTGGCGCAAGGCTTTGTTGTACTGGCAGTCTTGATGCTCTTTCTCAATATTTGGACGACACAAGACAATACGATTTATAACTTTGCTGTTGCAGGCTGCAATCTATTGAGAACGGATCGTCGTCGTTTGGTAACCGTGAGCGGTGCTGCTATAGGCACAGTGCTAGCCGTGGGTGGAATGTACAATTTTCTAATTCCCTTTTTGATTCTACTCGGCACGTTTATTCCGCCAATCGGTGGGGTGATCATGGCCGATTATTGGCTTCATCATAAAGGAAAATACCCCTTACTCAGTAGCGTGACGCTGCCTGATTTCAATTGGCATGGTTTAGCCGCGTATGCCATTGGCTCAGGAATGGCTTACTATTCACCAATACTTCCACCCGTTGTCGGTGTTGTCGGAGCTGCAGTAGCTTACACTTTACTGCTTAAGGTTTCGGTTCCACAGGTTAAAATGAGATCGGTTGAACAATGACAATACGCTGTGCCGATATACCTAAACTACCTGGGCTCGAGAGCATTCGCTTTCGAGCTGGGTTACAGGGGGCTTCACGCATTGTGCGTTGGCCTTATATTGCTGAGAATGAATCAATTTCTCCTTGGATTAAAGGCGGAGAGTTGGTTTTTGTGACGGGAATTAATCTATTGCGTTCCGAGTCGAGCCTTTGTGCTTTGTTGCATGAATGTATTGATCATCAGGTTGCGGGATTGGTGATTCTAACGGGTGATGAATATATCAAGACAATACCCAAATCTCTGTTGAACTTAGCGAACCAAATGAATTTTCCGGTTTTCGAACAGCCTTACGCATTGAAAATGGTGACAGTGACCGAGGTGATCAGTAATGCGATCGTGCAAGACAATTTGATCGGTCAATCGATACATATGTTCCTTACCCGATTAATGAATGGCTATGCCGATGCGCCGGAATTGATTCACTTACGCTCGCAAGAATTGGGACTAAGCCAGTTAAACTGTTTTTCGGCCATAGCGCTGTCTACAAGTGTGTGCCAAGAAGACGATGCTGCGCTTTCACGTTTGCAACAACCGCATTTGCTTGAGCAGTTGATTAGCGATCTTTTGCAGCGTCGCGATAATCCTTGGCCTGTGCTGGTGTGTGAGTCTGATTTTATTTTACTTTGGCCCTGTGAAAGTGCAGGAGCTGAGCGCTTAGATGAAGCGGAACAAATTTTAGTGCGTCTTAAACACAGCTTACCTCATAGTCGTATTTTTATGGGGTTAAGTAGCGTTCATAAGGAGTTAACTCAGTTTGGGGCCGCTGTTGAGCAAGCACGGCAAGCGCTGCGTTTTGCCCAACAGCATCCAGAACGATCCATTTTTTTACACGAACAGTTGGGTGTCTGCCGTTTGTTTGCCGCGATTCCACAACGTCATTTATTGGCTGACTTTTGCCAAGAAAACCTGCGTGAGTTGTGTTTTGCGCGCGACCCTAATTCGCAAAAACTCAAAGCCACACTCAGTGCATTTTTGAATCATGCTGGGCATTTGCAAGAGACGGCGGAAGCGCTCGGCATCCATCGAAACACCCTCAACAATCGCATAAAGCAGATTGAGCGCTTAACCCATTGTTCACTCGCGGATGCTTTTCAGCGGCTTAACTTACAAAATGCATTATTAATCGAACAAATGTTATTTCAAAATCATACGATTACAGATTAGGTAGGTAGTTTATGGACATTATTAATGCCCGATTACGTCACTCGAATGAGTTGCATCACTTAACCATTCGTGACGGTCGTTTTAGTCAGATTCACGTGCAGTCAGGTGTTAAGGCCCTTGAAGAGGGGCAGATTGATGCTCAAGGCTATTTAATCTGCGCCCCTTTTATCGAACCTCATATTCATTTGGATGCAGCCTTGACCGCAGGTGAGCCCGATTGGAATCACAGTGGTACCTTATTTGAAGGCATTGAACGTTGGGCACAGCGTAAACCGTTATTAAGCGAAGCAGATCTACGAAGTCGTGTGCTGAAAACCGTGCAAATGCTGGTGGAGCGGGGCGTTCAACACATACGTACCCATGTGGATACAACCGATCCCAGCTTGTTGGGGTTGCATACCTTGTGTGCGTTGCGCGATGAATTACGCGATTGCATTGATATTCAGGTGGTCGCTTTCCCTCAGGAAGGCATACATTCCTTTCCTAAAGGTGAAGCGCTTCTGGAAGCTGCTATTGAGGCAGGGGCTGATGTTGTAGGGGGGATTCCTCATTTTGAGTACACACGTGAACTAGGTGAGGCATCGGTTAAAACGCTCGTAAAATTAGCGATCAAGTACGATAAGTTGATTGATGTACACTGTGACGAAATAGATGACCCAGGATCACGCTTTCTAGAGGTGTTAGCAGCGGAGGCATTGTTTAATGACATAGGAGAGCGCGTGACGGCGAGTCATACGACCGCGATGCATTCATATGATAACGCCTATTGCTCGAAATTATTTCGTTTATTAAAACGCTCGAATATTAATTTTGTATCTTGTCCGACAGAGAGTATTCATTTGCAGGGGCGCTTTGATACTTTTCCAAAGCGAAGAGGGGTCACACGCGTCAAGGAGCTTACGGCGGCTGGCATGAATGTGTGTTTTGGGCAGGATTCAATATTCGATCCTTGGTATTCCTTAGGCAATGGCAGCTTATTGCGTACTCTCGACTTTGGTTTGCATATCTGTCAAATGATGGGCTATAAGGACTTTCAAACTTCACTGAATTTTATAACTGACAATGCCGCTAGAACCTTAAATCTAGGGGAGGAGTATGGTATTGCCGTTGGAAAACCAGCCAGTTTTATTCTCCTGCAAGGTGAAGATGATTACTCAGTGCTACGACAGCAAAGTGATGTGCTGCTGTCTGTGCGTAAGGGGAAAATCTTAATGCAAAGAGAACCATCACGAGTGATAACAACATTAGACCTGCCCGCTTAGGCATGTATAAGGAATCTAGCCTTCTGTGTACCTGCTAAGAGCCCTGAAGCCAAGGTTAAATTAAGTCTTGGCTCCAGCGTTCGGCTAAAAAATCAATAAATTGCCGAACCAGTGGCGTTTGATAACTGCGCGATAAGTAAACGGCCCAAATAACGCTGCTGGGTAAATGGTAGCGAGACAAAATAGGCATTAGCGCACCCCTTTTCAAGAGAGGGTTGGCTAAGTCACGAGGAAGGCGCAAGACGCCTTTATGGTGAAGCGCGGCGCGACATAAAATGCCCATATCATTGGCCCGAAGATTGCCTTTTACGGTGATGTTGATGGGTTGATTGTCATAGAAAAACGTCCATTTATTACCGCTCGTATGAACTAAGCAATTGTGTTGTAACAGGTCATTTGGGTGGTTGATCGGAGGGTGCTGTTCAAGATACGTCGGCGTTGCTGCGACAACCATGCCCACTTGCATGAGCCTGCGTGCAATGAGATTTTCATCGGGTTGATTGACGAAGCGCAATGCGATATCGACTCGGTCATCAACAAGCTGTGCGAGTTGATCCGACGCAAGAATATCAATCATGACCTGAGGGTGTGCATCCACAAAGTGCTCGACTGCATCCAGTAATAGGTTTTGTGACAGACCAATCGGTGCTGAGATACGAATCGAGCCGCTTAGGGATTGAGCGCCTTCGAGCGCCTGCATTTCCAGGGCAACGGTCTGATTTAAAATTTGTTCGCATTGACTTAATGCTATCTCACCTGCTGCCGTAAGGCTGACTTTGCGTGTAGTTCGATGCAGTAAGCGTTGTTTTAGCCAATCCTCAATTTCTTGCACATGACGCGAAACCTGCAAGCGACTTAGGTTTAAGTTTTCAGCTGCATGCGTAAAGCTTGCAGTATTTGCGACCTCAACAAAGCTGCGCATGGCAGTTAAGCGATCCATAGGGCTTTCCTAGATTGTTTCAAAATTCGATATAATCTACATCATTTTTTGTTATTTATCGCCATAAGTTGAACAACTAAACTGGCTTCATTCAATAAACGTCTCATACAGAGCAGGAGAGAAAAATGAAAGTTGCAGTATTAGGTGCATCGGGTTGGATCGGTAGTCATATCCTTGCGGAAGCGAAAGCACGAGGCCATGAAGTGGTTGCCCTTGTGCGTGATCCTTCGAAGGTGGCAGAAGAAGGCGTTGAAGTGCGTCAATTTGATGTGTTAGATGAAAGCGCTGATCTTGCTGCGGCGCTTGATGGAGTTGATGCGCTGATTTCAGCTCTGGGCGGTAGAGCCGCAGGGAACCATGAGTTGGTTGTCAAAACAGCGCATTCTTTACTGAATGGTTTGCCAGCAGCAGGAGTTACACGCTTGCTGTGGGTTGGTGGCGCTGGATCTTTAGAGGTGGAACCTGGTGTCGCACTCATTACACTTCCTGACTTTCCAGATGAGTATAAGGCTGAAGCTCAGGTAATGGTTGAGGCATTGGAGGTTTTCCGCAATTACGAAGGTGATGTGAACTGGACATTTGTCAGCCCAGCGGCTGATATTTTCCCCGGTGATAAAAAGGGTGAGTATCGAATTGGTGGCGACAGTTTAGTCAGTGATTCGGAGGGGAACAGTCGTATTTCTGTTGCAGACTATGCTGTTGCGATGATTGATGAACTGGAAAAAGCAGCGCATCCAAGCCAGCGTATTGGTGTTGCGTATTAAGTAAGCATCGCTTAAACGAACGATCACGCCAGAGCCAATTGTGTTGGACTGGCGTGATGGTTACGCTTCTTTTTTTGCGAGTTCGAGTTCTTTGAACAAGGCATTGGCCTGTTCAGACAGCTCCGAGTAACCACGAATGTCGCCATTGCGTTGTGCGAGCATTGCCTGTCCCAGCTTTTCTTCATAAGCCTTTTGAAGCTTTTTTAACTTACCCGTATCTGAACGTTTGAATAAATTGAACATAGCCACCTCTGTGTATGAGTTACTGTATCTTACGGATAGGGCTACGTTTGGTTCACTTGTTTTAGGGGGAGGGCAATGATGCTTGAGCCGTTCAAACATTCGACTCTCCGATTGATCGCATTAAAACGTTATGATGCTATAATGTCGTAAGTGTCAGTAGAGGAGTGAATCAAATGGCATTATTATCCAAGAGATCAACTGTTTACTTTGATCCAGTAATACACCAAGCACTGAAGCTGCGAGCAGCATCAACTGAAAGCTCTGTATCCCAGATTATTGATGAAGCAGTTCGTTTATTAATGACAGAGGATCAACAGGATTTGGCTGCGATTGCTGAGCGAGTTGAAGAGCCTGAGATTAGCTATGAGGCGCTGATTAATGAGTTGAAAGCGCATGGAAAAATATGAAATTGTTTTCAAAGCATCGGTAGCAAAAGATTTTCGAAGCATACCCAAAAGTGATGTTGAGAAGATAATCTCCAAGATAGATACATTAAGCCTGAACTAGAGGGGAAGGTTGCATTAAGCTATCTGGCGACAATAAGTATCGAGTTCGCCAAGGTATGTATCGAATTATTTATGAAATACGAGACATGCAGCTAGTCGTAAGTGTTATTAAAGTAGGGCATCGTTCGAGTGTGTATAAAGGTAAGTAATTAGGTGGGATTACACCCTCTGGAAGGATAGCTGTTAGTGTGAGGTGCACAGACTGCTGGGCAGCTATAATGAACGAGTGACGAACAAGATGCTTTTAGGTGTGGACTCTTATTCAGTTTCGACACTTTTTCGACAACTTTAAGAAATCCTGAATTTTAGGCATAAAAAAACCTTCTAAATGAAGGTTTTAATAAAATTCTTGGTGGAGTCTAGGGGGATCGAACCCCTGACCTCAACGCTGCCAGCGTTGCGCTCTCCCAGCTGAGCTAAGACCCCATGTCTCTAGGACGGTGCAAATAATAAGGCGGCATGGAGGTGGTGTCAACACTTTTTATTAATTTTTTATGCTAAAAATCAAATTGTTAAGTGTTAACACCGAATATGCGCCGTTAAATCGTCTGCGTTAAGTCTGCAAACTCTTTTTCCCAGCGCTTCGCTTCCTTCTTCGAAGGGCCGCCAACTGCATCTAGCGCAAAACGAACGCGAGCTCGGCTCATGTCTGGCCCTAAGATTTGCATGGCATCAACAACCGAAACACTTTGTGCAGTGCCAGAAATGGCGACGAACAACGGGAATAAAAAGTCGCGGATTTTAATGCCCATGCCATCTGCAAGTGTCTTGAGTCCTTGGAACAAGGTGTCTTTATTCCATTCGCTTTGGCGATCCAGGTACCAGGACGCAAATTGTAAGATCTTTTTAATTTGCTCTTCGTTCAGCGATTTATGCTCAAAGGATGCCGGTGTGATATTGAGCATCCCTGATAAGAAAAAGGAGGCCAGAGGGGCAACGTCTGAAAACTTCTCAACACGCGGTTGGATTAACGGAATGATTTGCTTGAGATAGGTGGGGTTTAACGCCCATTTCATCATCTCGGCAGCAAAGGCGTCGGTGTCGAGCTCCTCGCGAATCCACATCCCATTGAGCCAGCTGAGTTTAACCTGATCAAATACAGGGCCACCAAGCGAGACTCGGGATAAATCAAAATGTTCGAACATCTCTGCACGAGAGAACTTTTCGCGCTCATCAGGCATCGACCAGCCCATACGGCCGAGGTAGTTCAGAAGCGCTTCTGGTAAGTAGCCCATGCGCTGATAATAGAGAATGCTGGTTGGGTTCTTGCGTTTCGACAGTTTTGACTTATCTGGGTTGCGCAGTAGCGGCATATGGCAAAGTTGCGGCATATCCCAACCAAAGTATTGATACAGCAGCTTGTGCTTAGGTGCTGAGTTGATCCATTCCTCACCTCGAATAACGTGAGTAATCTTCATTAAATGGTCGTCAACCACATTTGCCAGATGGTAGGTGGGCATACCATCGGATTTTAGCAAAATTTGAGCATCGACCTGGCCCCAATCCATTTCAATTGGGCCGCGTAATAAATCATCTATAACGCAGATGCCTTCTTCTGGCACACACATTCTTACAACATATGGCATGCCCTGAGCCATACGTGATTCAACTTCTTCAGCAGGTAGAGCAAGATCACTTTGCTTTAAGGCGGTGTGTTTGCCATCAGCCTTACGTAGTTCTCGGAGCTCGTCAAGTTCTTCAGAAGTGCGGAAGCATAAAAACGCATGACCTTCTTCAACCAAGCGCATGGCGAAGTCTTTGTACATGTGTTTACGTTCACTCTGACGGTAAGGACCGTGTGGACCACCGATATCTGGGCCTTCATCCCACTCTAATCCGAGCCAGCGTAATGAGTCCAAAATGGCTTGTTCAGATTCGGGGGTGCTCCGAGTTTGATCGGTATCTTCTATACGAAGGATAAACTCACCACCATGCTGGCGAGCAAATGCAAGATTAAAGAGTGCAATGTATGCGGTTCCAACATGTGGATCTCCCGTTGGAGAGGGCGCGACTCGGGTACGAACTGTCATGGGTGCCTTACTCAAAAAATTAGGTCATTAAAATGGAATTATAACGTGTTTAGCTAGGGGTGAGCTATGTTTGTTCATCTTCTCTCGCTGACGCATAAATGCACCAATATGGTTCGTTTGTGTAAGGTTGTGAAATATATTGGTGCGATTATGGGTGTGTTTTAATGAGGGCTGATTGAGTCTAAAAATACTATATTATTGATTTTAAATGGTTTTTAAAAGTTGGCATCTTGATTGCTTTATATAAAGTAAGTGTGAAACGATCTAAACCTAGTTTAAATTTGTTTCATAACGTTTTTCGCACTCGAGGGGCACTGCGAGACCGCCGCATTCAATGAATGCGGCGTTTTTTTTTGTGTTTTCTCAGGTATCTAGCGTTACTTCAGTGATTTAAGCATAGGCTTGAATGCACACTCAATATTCATTTAGACGAAACGATAGTTTGGCATTTTTCTAGGGCATGCTGGATCGTTTTTGCCCTATTATGATGCATTGTTTAGGGTTGGGTGTGTATTTGATAAGTTCAGCTGAGCTTCATCCTCCGATAGTAAACTTAGAAAAAAATGGAGGATGCTACTATGCGTAAATATTTGATAGCGGCGATGCTTGTTGCCGTGCCGAGTCTGCCTATGTCAGCACAAGCAAACTCATCGGCGGTGAATCAAATCCTTGATGGATTGGTGGAGTATCGCTTGGCCGAGCAGCGACGCCAGTCACATGTTGACTTGCCCAGTGCCTTGACGCCGAGAGAGCGTGATAGGCTTTTAAGTGTTTTGTTAAATGATTACATGAGTGATAGAGAGCGGTCCGAGCATCGTCATAGCAATCGTCATAACAAATATCGTGATTTGCCGCCGGGGTTGCAGCGCAAGATGGCGCGTTCTGAACGTCTACCAAGAGGTTGGCAGCGGAAGTTGGTTAGAGGTGAGGTGATGCCTCAGGAGTTATATCGCTATGCAACGCCTTTACCAGCAAATTATCGGACACGAGCAAGAATTGATGGTCGTAACACGGAGTTGGTATTGCTAGGTGATAAAGTGGTGCGTCTAGTTGAGGGGCGAGGCACCATTGTTGATGTCATTGATATCGCCAGTGTTTTATTGTAAGTCCAATAAGCCTCTAAGTTTAGAGGCTTATTTTGTCATCACGTCTGCTAAGAACTCACTTCGTTGCACGAGATAATGTTGCGAATCTTTTTGAACCAAACCGAATGGTATCCTTGGACTTTGCATTGGTAGGTTGCACCAAATTTGAGCCTGCCTTGCAGAGTAGATGAGTTACGTTTGAGTCTTAGTAAGGAGTTTTGATTGAGAAAAATGCCTTCGGACGTATAAATTTCGTAACGATCTTCCACTGATGCGTCAGCAATTCGGTCTCTTCCTTCCATCACAAACGTGACTTGGCTGCGGCTAATGTTCCAGATGAGTGAGGGGGCAAAGCTGTACAGGATAATGGCGGCAATGACCGCGTATGTGATGCGTCGAGTGCGTTGGCTAACCCGTTTGGCAAATTGTGAGTCAATAAAACGAATTTTACTGAGCAGTAGGTTGGCAAGAACACTGACGCCCTTAAATTTGAGTTTAAGAATTTTCAAAAAAGTTGAATCAGATTTACTTTCCATAACGAAACACTCCATTAATGTTGATCGGAAAAGCCTTTGCGAGGATTAAAGGCATCTCGAACGGCTTCTCCGATAAAGATCAGTAAGGTTAGCATGATTGATAGGCTAAAGAATGCGGTTAACCCTAACCAGGGCGCGTGAAGATTTTCTTTACCCTGTGCGATCAGTTCCCCAAGGCTAGGCGAGCCGGGGGGCATACCAAAGCCTAAAAAGTCTAAGGCGGTGAGCGTGACAATGGAGCCGTTAAATATAAACGGCATAAAAGTCAGTGTAGCAACCATTGCGTTGGGCAATACGTGTCGAAACATGATAAGGCGATTGCTGAGTCCAAGAGCTCTTGCAGCACGCACATATTCCAGGTTACGACCGCGCAGAAACTCTGCACGCACAACATCCACCAGACTCATCCAAGAGAAAAGCAGCATAATGCCGAGCAGCCACCAAAAATTCGGTTCAACGATGCTGGCTAAGATGATCAATAAGAAGAGAACGGGTAATCCTGACCAAATCTCGATGAAACGCTGAAATAGTAAGTCAACTTTTCCGCCATAATAGCCTTGCACGGCGCCCGCCGCGACACCGATAACAGAGCTTGCCAGCGTCAAAACCAGGGCAAACAGGACGGAGATTCTGAAGCCGTAGATGACTCTTGCCAGCACATCTCGGCCTTGGTCATCTGTGCCTAACCAGTTTTGCAGGCTCGGGGGGGAGGGGGCCGGTGAGGGTAGGTCGTAATTGATTGTTTTGTAGTTGTAGCGTAGCAAGGGCCAAATCATCCAGCCGTTGGCGTCTGCAATAAGATCTTGAATAAATGGGTCGCGGTAGTCGGTGGCGATGTCGAACTCTCCGCCAAACTCAAGCTCTGAATAGTCTTTAAAGACAGGAAAGTAAAGCGAGCTATTGAAGCCTACGACAATCGGTTTATTGTTGGCGATCAGTTCCGCGCAAAGAGAAAGTGAAAATAAGACCAAAAATATCCAAAAAGACCAGTAGCCACGACGGTTTTTTCGAAAAGTAGCGAGCCTGCGCTGCATGATAGGAGTCATGATTTAGTTTTCCCTACTCGAAAAATCAATCCGAGGATCAACAAGTGTGTAGGTGATATCGCTGATAAGTTTTAAAAGTAATCCTACAAGCGTAAAGATATAGAGTGTGCCAAAAATGACAGGATAGTCTCTGCGAATAACGGCTTCATATCCGAGTAGGCCTAAACCATCGAGTGAGAAAATCACCTCAATCAACATCGATCCAGTGAAGAATATTCCAATTAGCGCCGCAGGCATGCCCGCAATAATGAGCAGCATCGCGTTTCTGAACACATGGTTATAGAGCACTTTGTTTTCAGTCAAGCCCTTAGCGCGTGCTGTTAGAACGTACTGTTTATGTATTTCATCTAAAAAAGCGTTCTTGGTCAGCATGGTTAGCGTGGCAAAGCTTGAAATCACCGAGGCTAAAACGGGCAGGGTGATATGCCAGAAGTAGTCTCCGATCTTTTGGAGCAGTGTCATTTCATCGAAGTTAGGAGAGGTTAAACCGCGTAGGGGAAACCATTCTAAGTAAGTGCCGCCAGCGAATAGAACAATCAGGAGGATTGCAAAAAGAAAGTTGGGTATAGCGTAACCAATAATAACCGCTGTGCTTGACCACATATCAAACGCAGTGCCGTCTTTAACCGCTTTGCGTATTCCTAAAGGAATGGAGATCAAATAGGTCAGCAGCGTGGTCCAGAGGCCTAAGGAGATTGAAACAGGCATTTTTTCGACAATTAACTCAATAACGGTTTTGTTGCTGTAAAAGCTGCTGCCAAAATCAAATCGCAAATAGTTAACCAGCATTTGAAAAAAACGCTCATGGGCGGGTTTGTCAAAGCCATACATACGTTCAATTTCAGCGATCAAAGACGGATCGAGTCCTTGGCCGCCGCGATAGCCGGATGTATCAGAGGCTGCGATGTCGGTTCTTGCAGAACTGCCAATACGATCACCGGCATCCACTCCGATGCCTTGAAGTTGTGCAATGGTTTGCTCAACAGGGCCTCCGGGTGCAAGCTGTATTATCAAGAAGTTAAGCAGGAGAATCCCAAACAGTGTTGGAATAATCAGTAACAGTCGACGAAGAATATAAGCGCCCATTAAGGTTCAACCCACCAAGTATCGAAGCCCAGCGCATACTTAGGACGGACTTCTGGAATGCCAAATTTGTTCCAATACGCGACGCGGTAAGCATTAATGTGATACTGCGGAATCACATAGTGATTCCACTGCAAAACGCGATCCAGTGCCCGGGCTCTCAAAACCAGTGATTCACGATCCGGTGCTTGGATAAGTTGTTCAACCAAATGATCAACGGCGGGGTTTTTAATGCCAATTAAATTGCGACTTCCTGGACGATCGGCGCTCTCGGAATGCCAAAACTCCCGTTGCTCATTACCAGGAGAGTTAGATTGACCAAGGCTACTAACGACCATGTCAAAATCATAGTCCCTTAGGCGGTTAATGTACTGGGAAATATCGACAACTCGAATAGTAACGGTGATGCCCATGCGTTCAAGGTTGCGAATGAATGGATTCACAATACGCTCAAACTCACGTTGAATAAGCAGAATTTCAAAGCGAAACGGCTCGCCTTGAGCGTTGCGCAAAACGCCTTTATCGAGCGTCCAACCCGCGTCGGCCAGAAGATGAAGGCCTTTGCGTATTTGGAGTCTCATTTGCCCATCGCCTTCCGTTTGTGGAGCTTGATACACCTGTTCAAATACTTCGGGCGGAACGAGATCGCGTATTGGCTCAAGGATTTCAAGCTCTTCCGGTGTGGGTAGCTCTGTGGCCGCCATTTCTGAATTTGAGAAGAAACTGTGGCTACGGCGATAGGCTCCATAAAATATGGCGCGGTTTGTCCATTCAAAGTCAAACGCGTGAGCGAGTGCGTAGCGAACTCTAGGATCACTGAACTGAGCGCGACGAGTGTTCATAATGAAGCTTGCATGCCGGTAGGGTTTTCGTGCTTTATTTCTTCGCGAATAATTCGACCCTGATCAAAGGCTGCACCTGTGTAGCCAGTCGCCCAGTTTTTTGCAGCATGTTCTTGTCGAAAGTCGTAACGGCCTGCTCTAAAGGCTTCTAAGGCAATAGTTGCATCGCGATAGTATTCGAAGCTCCATAGATCAAAATTGTTGCGTCCCTTGTTTACGGGTAAATTAACGCCCCAATAATCGGGATTTCGACGATAGGTAATCGAGCGGCCAGGGTCATAGCTATGAATTAAATAGGGACCTGATCCAATCGGAATATCTAGGCTTGGCTCAGTAAAGTCACGATTTTCCCAGTAGTGTTTAGGCAGGATGGGGACTTCGCCGACAATTAAAGGGAGTTCACGGTTTTGGGTGTCGGCAAATTCGAATCGTACCGAGCGTTTATCAAGCGCAATGATATTGGTAATGTCAGCATAGTAAGCTCTGAAAAAAGGGCTCCCTTGCTCTCTTAGCAGTTTAAAGGTGTAAACAACGTCTTCTGCCGTAACGGGTACACCATCGCTAAATTGGGCTTCTTCACGAATATCAAACTCTATCCAGCGTCGATCTTCCGGCAAGCGTATATGCTTTGCGAGCAGGCCGTATTCCGAAAAGGGTTCATCCTGGGCCTTTGTTGTTAAACCGTCGTAAATGAGGCCAATGCCATCCGCGGGTGTGCCTTTGACGATAAATGGATTAAAACTGTCAAAGCTCCCCATTGATGACTGAACAACTCGACCGCCCTTTGGGGCATTGGGATTTGTATAGTCAAAATGCGTAAAGTCCGCGGGGTATTTAAGATCACCATGCATGGCGATGCCGTGGACAGATTCGACTTGTGGAAGGGATTCACTGTAGGCTGGCAAACCCATTAAAAAACAAATTAAAAGACATCCAACTAAGCGGTAAAGCGAATTTAACATTATAGACTAACTCGACCCAGACTGAATTGACTTTGACGCTAGAGTAGATGATGTTGAAGGAATCAGCAATGTTTGTCCCACTCGAATTTGCGTATTTTTCAGCTTGTTAGCATCGACAATATTTTTTACGGATGTGCTGTGGCGGTGAGCAATACCCCCAAGCGTGTCGCCGGATTTAACCGTATAACTCGCGTAATCGATCCGATCTTCGATAGGGAGTTCGTCTAAAGCGGTTTGTAAAAGTTCGGCTTGAGTGGTTGGAATTAAAACCCGATGGGGGCCGTCTGGAGGGGTGGCGCCTTGGCTTAAACCTGCATTTAATTGCTCCAGTTCCTGAAGGTCAACCTCAGCTAACTCAGCCGCTTGTTGTAAGCCAATTGGGCTGTCCACAATCACTTCAGTGAAGTAAGGTTCGGCAGGAATCTCGGATAAGTTTTGCCCTAGATCGTCCGCGTCACGTATCGCACGCGCTGTCGCGAGTAGTCTCGGAATGTAGCGCATTGTTTCAGCGGGAAGGTCTAAAGACCAAAAATCCGTTGGAAGGTTTTTCATTTCGTTTTGTTTGATCGCGCGTGCAACACGGCCTTCGCCAGCATTATATGCAGCAAGTGTCAGTAACCAGTCACCATCAAAAAGGTTATTTAAATAGTTTAAATAATTTAATGCTGCATCGGTGGATTCGATAATGTCACGTCGACCGTCATACCAGCGCGTGTTTTTGAGGCCAAAATTGCGCGCTGTTGTTGGCATAAACTGCCAGTGACCGGCTGCATTTGAAGGTGAGGTTGCTTGAGGGTTGTAGCCACTTTCGATCATCGGGATTAGCGCCACTTCGGCTGGCATTCCGCGTCCGATCACTTGTTCAAAAATGTAGTAGTAGTAAGGTTGGGCTTGTTCGCTGATCTGGCTAAGGTGGTTTGGATTACGAGTGAGCCAGTCAAGATGGTCTGTAAATTCGGCGATATTAAGATCGAGGTCTAGACGTAGGTTATCACGCGTTTGGCCCCAAGCATCATCAGTGTGTTCAGTTTCGTTATTGCTACTGCCTTTAAACCCTATGTATCTTCATCGCCTAAGGGTGGGTGGGTGGCCATACGTAGCTGGTGTAGCTGCAGGCTTCTGGCATCGATGCGCGTTTTATAATCAACATACTCAGTGGGTTTGGTTGGCGTACAACCACTTAAGAGGAGCACTACAGGAATGCCCAGAATCCAGTCATATTTTCTCATATCCTAACCCAAAGCTTAACGTTAACTTAACGACCTATCATACCAGCTTTATGTTTAGGGTTAAAAGTTGTTTTTCCATTCCCTTAGAGCGGCAAGTACTTCAACAGGAGAATTTAAGACTTTATCTTGGTGTCGAGTTGCCGCATGAACCACACTTGGGTGTAGTGTGCGCATAAAAGGGTTAATTGCTTTTTCCAAGCCGATTTTAGACGGCAGTGTTGGAATCGATGCGTCTCTTAAGGTAATGCATTTTTCGAGCACCATTTTGATGTCTGTATTATCAGGCTCGACCGAGAGGGCAAAGGCCAGATTGGCAAGCGTGTACTCATGCGTGCAGTAAACACCAGTGTCATCGGGTAGAGTGGCGAAGTAGTTCAGTGCTTTGTGCATTTGTTCTGCTGTGCCCTCAAATAAACGACCGCAGCCTGCCATAAACAGCGTGTCACCGCAGAGTAAAATTTGAGCAGAAGGGGAGTAGTAGCTGATATGATCAAGCGTGTGTGCGGGCACTTCTTTAATTTCAAAGTCGGTATCTAGGAGATACACTAGGTCACCTTCGTGGAGCGGTTGCGTGATACCATCAAAGGGGGATTTGGCAGGTCCATACACAGGACATTCATAGGTCTCATGTAAAACTTTTACCCCTCCTGTGTGGTCATTATGATGATGTGTTAGAAAAATGGCTGTTAAGGTTTTTTTCTGTTCAGAAAGCCATGTTTCGGCAGCTTCGGCACTGCCTGGATCAACAAGGATGCAACTATTATCAGAGGCGTCTTCGCTGTAAAGGGCCCAAATATAATTGTCATTAAATGCAGGAATGGGGGTGATACGTAGCATGCTAATCTCCAGAGAGTCAGGCCGGGAGCCGCTGTTTAAACAGAATTACTGATGTGCAGTGTACTAGGCTAAGATTATTTTAAATACCCATAGTAATCAATTTTATAGATCGTTAAGGAGGCAACCATGGAAATGAAAAATGTCACTCAGCCTCATGAAACTATCTCGAATTTATGTGCTTGGTTTAAAAGCCCTTTGGGTCAAGAGATTGTGGAGTGTGAGAAGGCCCTGGTTGATGAGTTGATTCCTTGGTTGTTTGGCTATCATCTTGTGCAAATAGGTTTCGATGCGTCGACTTGTTTGTTTAAATCGAGTCCCGTATCCAATAAAATCATGGCCGTGCCTTCACTTAAGCTGGGTGTGCCGCAAAATAGTGTGATTGCTCAGCCGCATGAGTTGCCATTCTTAACCAACGAAATTGATGTTGTGATTTTGCACCATACCCTTGATTTTGCTGAGCAGCCTCATCAGGTTTTAAGAGAAGCCGCAAGGATATTAAGACCTGGGGGGCATTTAATTATTATTGGTTTTAACCCAGCCAGTTTCTGGGGAATTTGTCGAAGAATTCGTCGATCAAAATCAGTGCCTTGGAGTGCGAGAGGGTTGAGTCATTGGCGTTTGCAAGATTGGTTAAGTCTGTTGGAGTTAACCGAAATCAAAGCCAAAAGTGGGTATAATCATCCGCCATTGCCGTCGGCGCGTTGGCGAAGGCGTTTATCTTTTCTAGAGTCGATTATCCGCAAAGCGCCCACACATAATGGTGTTGTATTAACGGTTCTGGCACGAAAGGATGTGGTGGGGATGACCCCTCTAAAACCTGCTTGGAAGCGCCGTGCGCTGATTACCTTTCCGGTGGCGGAGCCGACAACACGAGAGTTGTCTGGTAATCGGTCGATGAATTAATCTGAGTGGAAGTGTTTGTTTTTCATAATTAGGAGTTTGAGTGACAAGTCATTCTAAAGTTGTTGAGATCTATACCGACGGTGCTTGCAAAGGCAATCCAGGTCCTGGTGGTTGGGGAGCTTTGTTGCGTTATGCAGGAAAAGAAAAGGAGCTGTACGGTGGGGCAACGAACACGACGAATAATCGTATGGAAATGATGGCAGCCGTTGAAGCGTTGGGTCTCCTGAAGCGCCCCTGTAAGGTCATTCTTACGACGGATTCAGAGTATCTGCGTAAGGGGGTGACGGAGTGGTTAAAAGGCTGGAAAAAAAATGGTTGGAAAACCGCTTCAAAACAACCTGTGAAGAATGCAGATTTATGGCAGGCATTAGATGAGGTGATTCAGCAGCATGAGATCGATTGGCGCTGGGTTAAAGGGCATAGCGGCCATGCTGAAAATGAACGAGCGGATCAGTTAGCCAATCGTGGTGTTGAAGAGTTCGGGCAGTCAAGTTAAAAGGTAGTCAAATGCGTCAAGTTATTCTGGATACTGAAACGACCGGTATAGACCCTGCGCAAGGGCACAATATTATTGAAATAGGTTGTGTAGAGCTGGTTAAGCGTCGTCTAACCCATAATCACTATCATCAATATATACGTCCGGATCGAGAGGTTGAGGCTGAAGCGATTGCCGTGCATGGAATTAAGAATGAATTCCTTGCGGATAAGCCCTCTTTTAAACTCATTGCAGATGAGTTTATAGAGTACGTTCGCGGGGCTGAGCTGATTATTCACAATGCAGCGTTCGATATTGGCTTTTTGGACACAGAGTTGGCCCGCAATGGCTATGATTTTAAAATCCAAGATATCTGCCCCAAAATCACCGATACATTGCTGGTGGCTCGGAAAAAATTCCCAGGTCAGAAAAATAGCTTAGATGCGTTGTGTCGGCGCTATGGAATTGAGCATTTTGATCGAGAGTTGCACGGCGCACTGTTAGACTCGAAGATCTTGGCCGAAGTCTATCTCATGCTGACGGGTGGGCAAACGGCTTTGCAGTTGGGCAGTGATTTGGATAATTCGGATGAGGTTGGCGCTGTCATTAAGCCTGTGGTTCAAGGTGCAGCGTTGCCCGTTATCCAGTCAACACCAGACGAAATCGAAGCCCATGAAAAAATGTTAGCCTTGTTGGATAAAAAATCAGGTGGGATTTGTCTTTGGAAGCAATTGGAGGGAGTTAATGCAGATGGATGACGTACGAACGGCTTTATCAAATGCGGCCACAGAAGAAGAGTTTTCAGTCATTTCGCGCCAAGTACAGCTGGAGCGTTGGAATCGAAACGCGTCCTTCTGTTCTTTATGTTCAGCTGTCTTGCAGCCTCACGCAGACGAAGAAATAGCGAAAGTATGCTCTGGTTGTGGTCATGTGCATTACCCGCCCATTTCGCCCTGCATTATTGTGTTAGTCACGCGAGGCGAATATTGTCTTTTAGCACATGCTGCAAAGTTTAATGCAAAGCGCTACAGCACCTTGGCAGGCTTTATTGAGCCCGGCGAGACGGCTGAACAGGCTGTAGTGCGAGAAGTGAAAGAGGAGGTCGGTGTTAATGTCTGCAATATTCGGTATATGGGCAGTCAATCTTGGCCTTTCCCACATTCGCTGATGTTGGGATTTTTTGCCGATTATGAGTCGGGAGAAATAGTCCCTGATGGCGTTGAAATACTCGAAGCCGATTGGTTTCATCGCAATGCCTTGCCGGACATTCCTGCACCCGTGTCAATATCCAGACGTTTAATTGACACGTTCGTTGCAGGGAAAACGTCCTTTAGCGATTAAACAGTTTTCCAAGTCGAGTGGCTAGCATCACGTTGCCTTCCGCTCTGAGTTGGCCTTTCATAAACGCACTCATGCCGTCTTGCTCACCGCTAATGACGCGAAGAAAGGTTTCTTCGTTGGTAATTATCGTAATATCAGGGTCTTCATGCTGGCCAAGGTGACTGGTGCAGGATTGGTCTTTAATCGCCAAGTAAAACGCCTCGGCATCATCAAAGTTAAACTGAAAAACGGCATTTAAGTCAGACGCTTGCTCGGGTTGAAATTTCTGAGGCAGCTTTATCCGAACCTTTTCAAGTGTAATATTCTGAGTCATTTGTAACATCCTGCGATCCAAAAACAATCCAATATGGTACATTACCCCGCCGGGAAAACGAACCCGTGCATATTGATACGTAAAAGCGGAGAGCAGCGTGATAGATTTCCTGACAGAGTATGGTTTGTTTTTAGCCAAAACCTTAACCTTGGTATTAGCGCTGGTGCTGATTGTCGCAGGCATTGCGGCGGTTGCGTCTAGGCGTAAACAGCTCCAACACGAAGGGCATATTGAAGTTCGAAGCCTGAATGAAAAGTATGAAGACATGCTTCATGCGATGGAAGATGCAGTTCTTGATGAGTTGGTTATCAAGCAAAAAATTAAGGCTGAGCGAAAAAAAGAAAAAGCTGAGCTCAAAGAGCGAAAAAAGGCAGCCAAGTTAGGTGAGTTGGATGAAGACGAGGGCAAAAAAGTATTTGTTCTTGATTTTGATGGTGATATTGCGGCATCCGATGTCGATAAGCTGCGTGAAGAAATTACGGCCATTCTGTGCATTGCTCGTCCTGAAGATGAGGTGGTGTTGCGTTTAGAAAGTGCAGGCGGGATGGTGCATGCCTATGGTTTAGCATCTTCGCAGTTAGAAAGGTTGCGTAGAAAAAATATCCCATTGACCATCTGTGTTGATAAAGTGGCAGCCAGTGGTGGCTATATGATGGCTTGTATTGCGAATAAACTCCTTGCCGCTCCTTTTGCGGTGGTTGGCTCCATCGGGGTTGTCGCTCAGTTGCCCAATTTTCATCGACTTTTGCAAAAGAATGAAATTGATTACGAAATTCTAACCGCTGGAGAATACAAGCGAACGCTGACCATGTTTGGTGAAAATACAGATAAAGGTCGCGAAAAGTTTGTAGAAGAGTTAGAAGAGACGCATACCTTATTTAAAGACTTTGTTGTTGAGTATCGCCCAGAGTTGGATATGTCGGTGGTTGCAACAGGTGAAATTTGGTATGGGTGTCAAGCGGTTAAGCAAAAGTTGGTGGATGATCTGATGACCAGTGATGAGTACTTAGTAGAACAGGCACAGGAAGCCGATGTCTATGAAGTTCGTTACGAAGAGAAAAAGGGTCTGCAGGATCGTATAGGTGAGATGGCCGTCAATTCGTCAGATTCTCTGATGATGCGTTGGTGGCAGCGGCTCAATAATAGACATTTTTTTACACGTTAATCACCACGGCTGACAAAGAGTTGATAATCAGTATAATAGCCTTATACATAGTTTCAAACGCTGGTTCATGGAATGGATACACAGGAGATAGTTTATGAAACGTCGTTCTGATACGGCATTGAAAATCATATTGGCAGCGGAAGCCCTCTTTGCAGAGCAGGGCTTTACTGAGACTACGATGCGTCAGATTACAGCGGCTGCAGATGTAAATTTAGCAGCCGTTAATTATCATTTTCGGTCGAAACAGGGCTTGGTTAATGCCGTGTGTGAACGTTTGATGGAGCCGCTGTGTCAAGAAATAGAGTCGGCCCTAGATGATCGTTTGGCCAGCTCAAATCGCATTGATCTTGGTGATTTGATCGAAATACTGATGCGCGCCTTGTTGAATATTAGCCAAATTAATACGCATTCGCTGGCTGTGTTTATGCGGATGCTTGAATTGGCCTACATGAAAAATCAAGAAGAGTTGCGTGAGTTTTTTAAGCTGGAATATTCTCATCGTCTTGAAGCGTTTCTTCGGTATTTACGCATAGATTCTGCACCGATGGAGGATAGCGAGTTTTTCTGGCGCTTGCACTTTATGTTAGGTTCGGTGGTCTTTACGCTGTCTAACTATCATATGTTACTGACGTTAGAAAAAGAAAGTCTCAAAAACAACGCTGAAATTGAGCGTGTTTTGCATCGTTTGGTGCCCGTTTTAACAGCGGGTATGCAAGCACGGCCTGAAACTGAGCTTTTTTCACGTGTATAATGACGCATATTGAAATATCGATCCCTGCCCAAACCTTGACGTTGAAAACACAGGATGGTGTTCAGCAGTATCCCGTTTCTACAGCACTGCGTGGTGTTGGGCAGCAGATGAATACAGGCTGTACGCCTAGAGGTCGGCATTATATACGTGCAAAAATAGGTGCCGAGTTACCGCTAAATGCGGTGCTGGTGGGTCGACGCCCTACGGGTGAGATCTATTCTCCTGCCTTAGCAGCAGAGTTTCCAAACAGAGATTGGATTCTAACGCGGATTCTATGGCTGTGCGGTTTAGAAAAAGGTCTTAATCGTTTGGGGTCGGTTGATACTCAGCGCCGTTACATATACATCCATGGCACACCGGACTCTGAACCTATGGGAGTTCCACGTTCGCATGGCTGTATCCGCATGCGAAATGAAGATTTAGTCGACGTGTTTGAAAAAATTCAGGTGGGTTGCCTGGTTGATATTATCGCGAATGAGTAAAAAAGAATGGCGTTAGGAACACTTATGCTTGATCTGGTCGGAACAGAGTTGTCGGCCAAAGAAGCGTCTTTACTACAAAACCCGCGTGTGGGTGGCTTGATCCTTTTCAGTCGTAATTATGTGAATCCAGATCAGCTTAAGCAACTTATTGCGTCTATAAGAGCGGTTGCACCGAATATTATTATTGCCGTTGATCAAGAAGGGGGGAGGGTTCAGCGGTTCAAAGAAGGCTTTACGCGTTTGCCCGCCATGTCTGCCCTCGGAAAACTCTATGACACATCTCCCGATGAGGCGATTCATGCGGCCCATGAGCTGGGCTGGCTGATGGCGCTAGAGTTAAGAGCGTTTGACGTAGATATCAGTTTTGCCCCCGTATTGGATTTAGACTGGCAACAAAGTTCTGTTATTGGTGATCGTGCTTTTTCGAGTTCAGCTGAGCGGGTCGCATTGCTAAGCGGTGCGTTTTTAAAGGGTATGCACGAAGCTGGCATGGCCGCTACAGGTAAGCATTTCCCAGGTCATGGCTGGGTCCAAGCCGATTCGCATTTAGAGCTTCCCTATGACGAGCGTTTGGAGTCTGCTATTCGTCAAGATGACTTACAGCCTTTCGCGCGTTTGATTGAGGAGGGGCTGGATGCAATCATGCCGGCACATGTGGTGTACAGCCAAGTGGATACGGCTCCGGCAGGCTTTTCCAGCTATTGGCTTAAGGACGTTTTACGCCAGGAGCTGGGCTTTGATGGGGTCATTTTTAGTGATGACCTCACGATGGAGGGCGCCAGTATCGCGGGTGATTATGCATTGCGTTGCCAGAAAGCCTTGGCGGCGGGATGTGATATGGTATTGGTCTGTAACCAGCCGGAGGCTGCCTTGCAGGTTTTAGAGTATCTAGGCACTTTACCTGAGTTGGATAATCCGCGTATCGCTAAAATGCGCGGCAATCCCTGTGTAAATCGGGACTCCCTTCGAGAGGATGCCGCCAGAGCCATTGCTGCCAAGCTTTGTCAGTAACAGCCAGTCACATTAATTTTGCTCGTTGAGTTTCTACGGTACTGAGATATGCAGCCCTTATCACGCGAAGTTGCGCGAGAAAAGTCCAAGTGGCTAAAAAGCCTCTTGGGTGAGGACAAAATCTGGTTGAAGCTGAGTGTGCTGGCTGGTTTAGTCGCTGGACTCATGCTGATTTTGCAAGCACATTTACTCGCACGTGCAGTTGATGCAACTCTGTTCCATGATGCGAGTGTCATGGATCTTACACCGCTTTTGATCGGTGTTTTTGCAGCATTGTTGATTCGAGGCGTCATGGTGATGCTGCGAGAGTGGGGGGGCAGAAAGCGTCGTCTGGCGTTAGGACGCGCTTGCGTGTTGCGTTATTAAGTCGGCTTGCCGAATTGGGACCGTCCTATACACGTAATCAGCGTGCTGGTGAAATCAGTAGTCTTGTCATTGAGCAGACAGAAGCCTTGGATGCTTTTATCGCCCGCTACCTTCCACAAATGTCCCTAGCGGCGTTGCTGCCTCTGGTTATTCTCGCATTTGTGTTTCCAATTAATTGGGTTGCAGGGTTGGTGTTTCTGTGTACAGCACCTTTAATTCCCTTGGCCATGGCGCTGGTTGGTATGAAAGCAGCTGATGCCAATCGTCGAAATTTCAAAGCCTTAGCGCTCTTAAGTTCGTATTTCTTAGATGTTGTTCAGGGGTTGATAACCCTAAAGCTTTTTTCGAAAAGCCGTGAGCAAACGCATATCATCGGTAAAAATGCTGAAGAGTTTCGTATTCGAACGATGCAGGTACTGCGGCTTGCTTTTTTATCATCGGCCGTTTTAGAGTTTTTTGCATCTGTCTCAATTGCTATTTTGGCTGTCTATCTCGGTTTCAGTTTTTTGGGATTGATCGAGGTGGGTTCTTGGTCGGGAGGGGTGACCCTTTACCATGCCTTGTTTATATTGATTTTAGCGCCTGAATTCTACCTTCCATTGAAAGAATTGGGCACGCACTATCATGCAAAACAAGAGGCGATTGCGGCAGCCGAGCGTTTAATGGATATTTTCGATGAGCTGGATCGAGCCGAGACAGGCGGTGATCAAGAGCCGCCTACCGGAGCGCCGACAGTTCATTTATCCAATATTGGTTTTAGCTACGCAGCACATTTGCCCCCTGTATTGCGAAATCTTAACTTAACGCTGAACTCAGGTGAGTGTGTGGCGCTGGTGGGTCCTAGTGGTGTTGGTAAATCAAGCTTGCTGAGTGTGTTGGCAGGTTTTGACCGTCCTCAGGAGGGGGCAGTCTTGATTGAGGGGATTCCATTATCAGCACTTAAGCGTTCATCTTGGATGAAACGAATCGCCTTGGTCAGTCAGCATACGACCTTATTTCCTGGCAGTATTCGTGACAATTTGCTCATGGCGCGTCCTGATGCTACTGATGCACAGTTGGATAGGGCCTGTGAGCAAGCGGCATTGACAGACGTGATTGTGCAGCTTCCAAAAGGGTTGGATACTCCTGTTGGTGAAGCGGGTCTTGGGTTTTCGGGTGGACAGATACAGCGTCTTTCGTTGGCAAGAGCGTTTTTAAAAGATGCGCCGATTGTATTGTTGGATGAGCCGACGGCGAGCCTTGATGCAGAAAATGAGCAGAAAGTATTGGAGAGCCTAACGCTTCTATGCAAAGGCAGAACAACTTTGTTGGTCACACACCGTCCCGCTTCGATGGCCATTGCAGATCGAGTCTATCGTTTAGTTGACGGCCGCTGCGAAGCGGTCGGCGATGTGAAGATGGCTAAGGGGGAAATATGAAGTCTTTGTTACCCTTTGTTCGCCTAATGAAGTCTCACTTAGGCTGGGTGGTGCTAGGCAGTACCTTGGGGTTATTGACGCTGTTATCCAGCATAGGTCTCTTGGCGCTGTCGGGTTGGTTTATTGCCGCTGCAGCATTAGCGGGCGTCTCTCTGGCAAGTGCGCAGGCGTTTAATTATTTAACCCCGGGAGCAGGCGTTCGTGCCTTTGCAATGGTTCGAACCGTCGGGCGATATTTCGAACGAATTGCGACGCATGAAGCAACATTTCGGTTGTTGGCTCAATTGCGGGTTTGGTTCTATCAGCACTTAGAGCCGCTGAATCCTGCGCGATTGAAACACTATCGCTCCTCAGATTTGTTAAACCGCATTATTTCGGATATCAATTCGCTCGATAATTTGTATTTGAGAGTGATATCGCCGACGTTGATTGCCGTGATCACATCTATCTTGGTTGCAGGTTTTCTGGCGTGGGTGTCACCGATGCTAGGATTGTTGTTGCTAATCTGTTTGTGCGTAGCCGGGTTTTTGATTCCGTGGCTGGGCTACCGTTTGGCGTCGGGCGTGGGTGAAGCTCAGGTTTCCGCTACCTCTCAGTTACGTCAACGCGCCATTACCTATGTTCAGGGAATGAGTGAGTTGCATGTCTACTCGGCGCTTGATTCTGAACACGCGAAGTTTGTTCAGGAGCAAAAGACGTTAACGGATGCACAATTGCGGATGAGTTTAATTTCGGGTTTGACCTCTGGAATGATGGCTTGGGTGGCAGGGATAGCGACGCTCTTGGCGTTGATCGTAGCCGTCAATATGGTGCAAGCCGAAGTGTTAGCACCAGCATGGTTAGCGTTAATTATGTTTTGCGTATTAGCCAGCTTTGAAGCTGTGGCTCCTTTACCGGTTGCGTATCAGTTTTTAGGTAAAACCCGTGCATCGGCTGCTAACTTGCTTGAAATTGCTGAGCAAACCTCTGATATTCACTTTCCTGATGGGTCTGTAGAAGTTGTTCACCCTGGAGTCGTTTCGTTTAAACGCGTTAACTTTGCCTATGCCGAGCGCAGGGTGCTTGACGACTTTAATATGAATGTTGAAGCCGGAGAGCGAGTGGCAATTATGGGGCATACGGGCAGTGGAAAAAGCTCGTTAATCAATATATTGGCACGCTTTTGGGAGGTTCAGGCCGGTGAGGTTGAGGTTGGCGGTGTTAATCTTCGTGCCTACCCTGAGTCACAGTTGCGGGATCAGTTCTCCGTCTTGTCCCAGCCTGTGCAATTGTTTGCGGGCAGTGTTCGCGATAACTTGCGGTTATCAGGTGAGGATGTGAGCGATGAGGACATGTTAGATGTTCTGGAGCGCTTGGGGTTACTGGATATGCTAGGCTCAGAGGGTTTGCAGCGTGAAGTCGGAGAAGGGGGCAGTAAATTGTCAGGAGGGCAGCGTAAGCGGTTAGGAATCGCGAGAGCCTTGCTGCGCAATGCGCCTATTCTGATTTTGGATGAGCCCACTGAAGGGTTGGATGAGGCAACTGAAAAGCAAGTGTTGGAGGTTGTTTTGACCTATCGCCCCACACAAACACTCCTGATGATCACGCATCACGACCTGTTTTTAGATAGATTTGATCAAGTTGTGCGAATTGGACCTCAGTGAGTTAGGAGAACAGCAATGTCATTAGACGCCTCAAATGATCTACGTGTGACCCTCGTTCAGTGTGATTTACGCTGGGAAGATCCAGCTACCAATTGCGCACATATTGATAGGCTGTTGGGCGACTTAGGAGGTGAGCAGACGGATTTGATCGTTTTGCCTGAAATGTTTGCCACAGGTTTTACCATGAATTCACAGCAAATGGCGGAGGATTGGGGGAGCAGCCCTGTCGTGGATTGGATGGTGTTGCAGGCAAAAAAACGTAGGTGTGTTGTCACTGGAAGTGTCGCAATTAAAGACAAGGGGGAGTGCTATAACCGTTTGGTTTGGGCGCTGCCCTCCGGTGATGTGCAGGTGTACGATAAGCGCCACCTTTTTAGAATGGCGGGCGAGCATCTGCGCTATGCGATGGGGCAGGAAAGGGTCATTGTTGAAATTAAAGGCTTCAAGGTACTCTTGAGTGTTTGTTATGACTTACGTTTCCCTGTTTGGATGAGACAGCAGCCGGACGCAGAGGCCACAACGGAGTATGATGCGATCGTCTGTGTTGCCAATTGGCCTGCGCCTCGACGCACGCCTTGGCGAGTGTTGTTGCGAGCGCGTGCCGTTGAAAACCTGGCCTATGTTGTAGGTGTGAATCGGGTGGGAGAAGACGCGAAAGGCAACCAATACTCAGGCGACTCTCTGTGTGTTGATTTTAAAGGGGATCTCGTGTGCGATTACCCAGAAAATACTGCGTTTATTGAAACCTGTACTTTGTCTTACAGTGCCTTAACGTCCTTTCGTGAAGCCTTTCCTGCTTGGCAGGATGCCGATCAATTCTCGCTCAATTAAAGGCTAAGAAGCGTGTTCAGCATCACACTATCGATTGCTGAACACGTCGTTTTTAACGTCTGCCTCAATTCCTGTCAGGAGTCAGGTGCTTAAATGCTCAATGAGTGCCTCTAGGTGCTTAAAGCGCTCCTCCACAGAGTTCATTGGTAATGTGAAACGCAGACCTGATGAACCGTCTAATTTAAAGACCTTGGGTTGACGTTGAATCATGCTGATTAACTTCATTGGCTCAACCTTGGGCTCCGCGTCAAATTCAATCTTGCCACCTTTTGCGCTTGCTTCAAGTTTTATGATGCCCAGTTTTTCGGCATGTAATTTGAGTTCAGTTTGACGAATCAGGTGCTTAGTGGGTTCTGGGAGAAGTCCAAAACGGTCGATCATTTCGACTTGTATTTCACGAAGCTGATTCGCGTCTTTAGCGTTTGAAATTCGCTTGTAAAGCATCAAGCGGTTATGCACATCAGGCAAGTAGTCATCGGGAATAATGGCGGATAGGTTCAGGTTGACTTCACAGCCGTATCGAAGTGGTTTATCCATGTTTGGTGTTTTGCCCTCACGGATCATTTGCACCGCTTGCTCAAGCATTTCCATATACAGACCAAAGCCTATTGTTTGCATTTGACCGCTTTGTTCTTCCCCAAGCAGCTCCCCTGCGCCTCTGATTTCAAGATCATGTGTTGCAAGGGTAAAGCCTGCACCTAACGTAGAGGCTTCACTGATGGCTTCTAAGCGCTTTTTGGCATCTTCTGTCATATTGCGTGGGTCTGGCGTCATCAAATAAGCATACGCTTGGTGATGCGAGCGACCGACGCGTCCTCGAAGTTGATGCAATTGTGCTAAGCCAAACTTATCGGCTCGCTCGATGATAATGGTATTGGCATTAGGAATGTCGATACCCGTTTCAATGATGGTGGTGCACACCAGCAAGTTAAACCGTTTGTGATAAAAATCACTCATCACTTGCTCAAGTTCACGCTCACGCATTTGACCATGCCCAATGGCCACTCGCGCCTCTGGAACCATTGCATCCAGTTCAGCGGCCACTTTTTCAATTGTCTTCACTTCGTTGTGCAGATAGTAAACCTGTCCACCTCTAAGCAGTTCACGCAAAATAGCTTCTTTCAGAAGTGCTGGATCTGATTGGCGGACAAATGTTTTAACAGAGAGGCGGCGTGCAGGCGGCGTTGCAATGATTGACAGATCACGCATGCCTGACATCGCCATATTGAGTGTTCTTGGAATGGGCGTTGCTGTGAGTGTCAGAATGTCGACTTCTGCACGCAATGCCTTTATTTTCTCTTTTTGTTGAACACCAAAGCGGTGCTCTTCATCGATGATGAGTAGGCCTAGATTTTTAAAATGTAAGCTCCCCTGAATTAGCTTATGAGTGCCAATCAGGATATCGACTTGCCCCTCGGCTAATTGTTTAGCGATCAAAGTTTGCTGTTTCGCGCTGCGAAAGCGTGAAATCAATTCGATATTAACTGGCCAGTCGGCAAAGCGATCACAGAAATTATCGTAGTGCTGCTGTGCCAAGAGGGTAGTGGGTACTAAAACCGCAACTTGTTTGCCAGATTGAGCCGCAATGAATGCAGCGCGCATAGCCACTTCTGTTTTTCCGAAACCGACGTCGCCACACACCAAACGATCCATTGGTTTGGCGGCGCGCATGTCTCGAATAACGGCCTCAATCGCATTGAACTGATCCGGTGTTTCCTCAAAAGGGAAGGTGGCCGCAAAGCGAGCATAATCCTTTTCTGGAAACTCGAACGAAAAGCCTTCACGCGCGTCTCGTCGTGCGTAAATATCCAGTAGTTCCGCTGCCGTGTCTCGAACCTTTTCTGCGGCTTTTTGACGAGCCTTGCTCCACTGCTCAGTGCCCAAGCGGTGCAGAGGAGCGACGTCATCACTGGCGCCTGTGTAGCGGCTAATCAGTTGCAGTGAGGAGACGGGGACATAGAGCTTCGCTTCATTGGCATATTCTAGCGTTAGAAACTCGTTGATTTGACCCTCAACTGAAATGCTTTGAAGCCCCCGATAGCGTCCGACACCGTGATCGATATGCACAACAGGAGCACCCTCAGTCAACTCAGACAGGTGGCGTATCGCCTGGTCGGATTGATCTTTTTCACGTTGGCGACGGCGTCGCTGAAAAATTTGACGGCCAAAAAGCTGGGTTTCGGTGACTAAATGCAGGACGTTTGGGATTGAAATGCCACGATCAAGCGGAAAAACCGTGAGTCCTAAGGGAGCAGGAGCGGCACAAAATGCATCCCAAGATTCAAATTCCTTGGCCTTCAGTTGGCTGCGGCGCAACAGCTCCGATAGAGCTTCTCTTCGGCCAGCCGATTCCGCGCACAAGAGAATTGGGGTTGAATCCCGCTGTATTAATTCAATGAGCTTTTCAAGGGGGGACTCGCTGCCATGCACAGAGGTTAAGTCAACTGGTGCAATACAAGGCAAGTTGTCGCGCCCGGGTTTAAGGGTTTCCGCCGCTTCTTGAATGCGAATACGTGGGTAGTTATTTAGCGTACTAAACAAATCATCCGGTAGTAAATACAGCTCTTGCGGAGAGTGGAGTGGACGACGAGTGTCGTAAGCACGCTCCTCATAGCGCACATCAATTTCGCGTTTGAAATTCTGAGCGGCTTCAAATACACCGGTTTCTTCAACAATCAGAGTCGTTGCGGGCAGGTAGTTAAACAGCGTTGCCAGGGTGTCGAAGAATAAGGGTAAATAGTATTCGATGCCTGCAGGTGTTACACCATCCGATACATCTCTATATACAGGGCAAAGGTTAAAGTCTACATCAAATCGTTCGCGCCAACGTTGCTTAAACTGACGTATTGAATCGGTATTAAATGGAAACTCTTTTGCTGGTAGTAATCGGATGCGGTCTATGTGCTCGATGGAACGTTGCGAGTCGGGTTCAAAGGTTCGAAGGGTATCTATGTCATCATCTAATAATTCGATGCGGAAGGGGGTGTCGCTGCCCATGGGAAAAATATCAATAATAGCACCACGAACCGCAAACTCACCGTGTTCGTATACGGTATTGACCGCCTGATAGCCTGCTGCAATGAGTTGGTGACGAAGTCGTTCAGGGTCCAGTTGCTGTTTTTTTTCAAGGTGGAGACTGTGGCCGGTAATGAAGTTTTCAGGCGCAATACGTTGCATTAGGGTGGAAATGGGGACGATCAAAATGCCCCGTTTTAAGCTGGGTAGGCGATAAAGCGTTTCGATTCTCTGAGAAATAATGTCTTGATGGGGTGAAAAATTATCGTAGGGAAGTGTTTCCCAATCAGGAAAGAATAAAATATTTTCAGATGTGCCAGAAAAAAATTCCGTTTCTTGACGAATACGAAGGGCCATCTCATTATCGCGGCAGATCATCAGAATAGGCCCCTGAGTGTGCCTAGACGAGAGTTGTTGCAGGAGCAGTCCTGTGCTGCTGCCACAGACTTGTCCAAGCCGCTTTAAATCGCCTGCTTTGTGAGGCAAGGGATGAGAAAAGGTTGCCAGCAAAATCGATCTCCTTAAAAAGAGTAAAACTAAACTTGCCGGTTCGAATGTTACTTCGCAGCCAACCAAGGCAAGATTAAAAGATCTAAAATATAAAAGTACGTAAATAATCTACATTGGATTCATTAATACGCTAATCTTGCGACTTGTTCGGACGAAAGTCTATCCATCTTCGTTTGATCCGAAGGAAAGAAATGAGGATAATGCGCGCACGCAAATTGAGCCTTTACAATTTCGGAGTGAACTGTGAGCCAAGAACTGATTTTAGCGGACTGGAATGCGCGTGAGTCTATTACAGAGGCAATGATCCCCCTGATCGGCCGTCTGTATCGTGAACGCAATGTAGAAATATCTGTTTACGGTCGTGTGATCGTTAAACGCTCTGTCATTGACATCATCAAGGCGCACCGCTTTGTACGTCAGGTAGAGGGTGAAGAGTTATCCGTTGTTGATACCTTCCCTGTGCTTGAGATCGTAAGTGAACTGGATGTTCACAATGCCCATATAGACATTGCTAAGTTAGCCATTAAGTTCCGTGCTGATGCGCAAGGGCGTGATCTGAAACAGTTTGTATCAGACGAGCTTGCAGTGACAACGGGCCCTGCAGATGACCGTAATCCAACAGATGTTGTTCTGTATGGTTTTGGTCGCATAGGTCGTATTTTGACACGTCAGTTGGTAGATCGTGCAGGTGTTGGTCATAGCTTAAGGTTGCGTGCGATTGTTGTGCGCAAAGGTAAAGCGGATAACGATCTCGAAAAGCGTGCAAGCCTGTTGCGTCGTGACTCTGTTCATGGCTCTTTCAAAGGGACAATTCAGGTTGATGAAGAGAACCAAGCTATTGTTGCGAATGGTGTCTCTATCAAGGTCATTTTTGCAGATAAGCCAGAAGACATTGATTACACAGCCTACGGCATCGACAATGCATTAGTGATCGATAACACGGGTATGTTCCGTGATGCCGAAGCTATGTCACGTCATTTGCAGGCAAAAGGGGCGGCTAAGGTTCTTTTGACTGCGCCTGGCAAAAACATGAAAAACGTTGTGATGGGTGTTAACCACAATGATATAGCGCCAGAAGATACGATTCTGTCTGCTGCATCTTGTACAACCAATGCCATTGTTCCTGTTTTAAAATCGCTTCAGGATAAATATGGTATTGAGAATGGCCATGTTGAAACGGTCCATTCCTACACCAATGATCAAAACTTAATTGATAACTACCACAAGGGTAGTCGCCGTGGTCGTGCTGCTGCGCTTAATATGGTTTTGACTGAAACCGGTGCTGCAAAAGCCGTTTCGAAAGCCCTGCCAGAGCTTGAAGGTAAGCTGACCGGAAATGCTATTCGTGTTCCTACACCGAACGTGTCGATGGCAATTCTTAACTTGAACTTGAAGTCTGAAACCAACCGTGATGAGTTGAATGACTATCTGCGCTACATTGCGTTGCATTCAAACTTGCAAAAGCAAGTGGATTACAGCAATTCACCAGAAGCGGTTTCAACTGATTTTGTTGGTTCGCGTGCAGCAGGTGTTGTCGATGCGCTGGCTACAATCGCCGAAGGCAACCGTTGTGTTCTTTACGTTTGGTACGATAACGAGTACGGTTACAGCTGTCAGGTTATTCGTATGGCACAGCATATTTGCCAGTGCACATTGAAAACCTTCCCAGTTGAAGCTTAGTCGTTTTTTGTTTTAATTTAAGAGTCGGCGTAGAATAGGGATGCTTTTATATCACCCTGTTTTACGTCGGCTTTTTGCGCTATATCCTGCCTAAATATTATAGTTTCCATCTAGTTATAATTTTATTCCAAACTCTTCTATGTCTTTGTCTTCATTTAACACTTAAGAAGGGTTTATCCATCTAAGTGTTTGGTAGAAAAACGACACGTCTCTCAGGTATAATGAAAAAGTTTTTAGGTGGGTTTTTTGTTTTTTCTGTAAATGCGAATCACTCTTGTTTTAAAACAGGTTTTTGTGCATTTGCGCGATCAGATAATAATAAAAATCCTAAAATTTTTAGTTAGATTGGGTGAGGCGAATGATCAAGATCAAAAAGGGTCTGGATCTACCAATTACGGGTGAACCAGAGCAGGTGATTCACGACGCTGCGAAGGTGCGTTCTGTTGCCTTGATTGGCTATGATTATGTGGGGTTAAAACCCACCATGGCTGTCAAAGTAGGCGATCGTGTTAAGCTCGGACAGGTGATCTTTACCGATAAAAAAACAGAGGGTGTTCAGTACACTTCTCCCGGTGCTGGTGTTGTTAAAGAAATTAATCGTGGTGATCGTCGCGTACTGCAATCGGTTGTGATAGAGCTGGATGAGCAAGAAGAATCAGTAGAATTCGCTCGTTATGAAGCATCGCAATTAGGTTCACTTTCGCGTGAGCAGGTCCAGGATAATTTAATCAAATCTGGCTTGTGGACGGCGTTCAGAACACGCCTTATAGCAAAGTACCGCAGTTGGGCTCCGTTCCCAATTCTATTTTTGTCACAGCAATTGATACCAACCCCTTGGCTGCAAGCCCAGAAGTTGTTTTGGCTGGTCAGGAAGCTTTGTTTCAGCAAGGTCTTGAATTGCTGACAAAATTGACTGACGGAAAAGTTTACCTTTGTAAGGCTGCGGGTTCGACTATCACAGGCACTGCAAACGTTGTGACTGAAGAGTTCAGTGGGCCTCACCCAGCCGGTAATGCAGGAACCCACATACACTTCCTTGATCCGGTTTCTCAGAAGAAAACGGTCTGGAGTATTGGTTACCAAGATGTTGTTGCTGTTGCAAAGCTTTTTACAACGGGTCATTTGTCCGTCGAGAGAGTGGTTGCATTGGCCGGTCCTCAGGTTGAAAAGCCAAGTCTCGTTCGCACGCGTTTGGGTGCTGACTTGAATGAGCTAACCGCTGGTAAGCTTCGTACAGGTAAGAACAGAGTCATCAGCGGTTCTGTTTGGAAAGGCTTTGCCGCAAACGGTCCACTGGCCTATCTCTCCCGCTATGCTAATCAAATTAGCGTGTTGCTTGAAGGCGATAAACGTGAGTTTATGGGCTGGGTTGTGCCGGGAACAGAGAAATTCTCTGTGTTGAATATGTTTGCTTCAAAGCTGAATCCTGCTAAACGTTTCAACTTTACGACGACGACCAATGGCTCAGAGCGTGCAATGGTACCTGTTGGGCAGTTTGAAGAGTTGATGCCTCTGGATATTTTACCCACACAGTTGATGCGTGCATTGGTAACGGGCGATATAGTGTTAGCTATGCAGCTCGGTTGCCTTGAATTAGATGAAGAAGATGTGGCACTTTGTAGTTTTGCTTGTACTGGCAAATACGAGTACGGCCCAATTCTTCGCGATAATCTAACGCGCATCGAGAAAGAAGCGTAAGAGGGGCTGTCATGAGTTTAAGAACTGTTCTCGATAAAATGGAACCGCATTTTCACAAAGGCGGTAAATATGAAAAATGGTATGCGCTTTACGAAGCCGTCGATACAATTTTTTATACCCCAGGGCAAGTGACACGAGCGGGTGCTCACGTCCGCGATGCGGTCGACCTGAAGCGCATGATGATTCTTGTGTGGATGTGTACGTTCCCAGCTGTTTTCTTCGGTCTTTACAGTGTGGGCTTACAAGCCAACACGGCGATGGCTGATTTGGGTATCACGGCAGCGCCAGGTTGGCGTGGAGCGATCTTGTCTACTTTGACAAGCTACGATGCCAGCAGTGTTTGGGATAATATCCTGCACGGTGCCGCGTACTGGCTGCCAATCTACGCAGTCACCTTTATAGTGGGCGGCTTCTGGGAAGTCCTGTTTGCTATGAAGCGTGGGCATGAAGTGAACGAAGGTTTCTTCGTGACCTCTATCCTTTTCTCACTGATCCTTCCAGCCACCATACCCTTATGGCAAGTTGCCTTAGGTATCACTTTCGGTGTGGTCATTGGTAAAGAAGTGTTTGGTGGTACAGGTAAAAACTTCCTGAACCCGGCGCTGACAGGTCGTGCCTTTCTGTATTTTGCGTATCCAGCGCAAATTTCAGGTGATGCAATCTGGACCGCGGTTGATGGCTTCTCTGGAGCGACTCCGTTAGGTCTTGCGGCAATGGGCGGCGTAGATGCAATTTTAGCAACTGATATCAGTTGGTTCAGTGCATTTATAGGAACGGTTCAAGGCTCCGTGGGCGAGGTCTCGACCTTGGCGATCATGATAGGCGGTGCCATTATTATGTACGCCAAAATAGCGGCTTGGCGAATTGTGGCCGGCGTTGCATTGGGTGTGATTGGTACTACTTTGCTGTTCAATGTGATCGGATCAGAGACTAACCCGATGTTCGGTGTTCCGTTCTGGTGGCATTTCGTGATTGGTGGCTTGGCGTTTGGTATGTTCTTTATGGCAACCGACCCTGTTTCAGCTTCAATGACCAATACAGGTAAGTGGGTGTTTGGTGCTCTGATTGGCGTGATGACCATTTTAATTCGTGTTGTCAACCCAGCATTCCCAGAGGGGATAATGCTCGCCATTCTGTTTGCCAACCTGTTTGCACCGCTCATTGACAACTTTGTTGTTCAAGCGAATATCAAGCGGAGGATGTTACGCAATGTCGTCTAATAATGACTCGATTAAAAAGACAGTCACGGTAGCCGTTGTACTCTGCGTAGTATGTTCGGTTGTCGTGTCAGCGGCTGCGGTTTTGCTCAAGCCCATGCAGCAGTACAACATGGATCAAGATCGTAAGTCGAATATACTCAGAGCAGCGGGTATTACTGATCCGAGTAAGACAGTTGATGAGTTGTTCAGTCAGATAACCACGCGTATTGTTGATATCAATACAGGTGAGTTTGTCGATGCGCCTGAAGCTGAAGACTTCCGTCGCGCAGCGGGTGATCCGTCGCGTTCGGTGGCTTTGGATCGTCGCACGGATATCGCGTCAATCAAGCGTCAGCCAAACCTGATGCCTGTTTACATGGTTGAAAGCGATGCGGGCGGTATTGAAACTCTGATTCTGCCTGTATATGGCTATGGTCTTTGGTCAACCATGTATGGCTTCTTAGCTCTAGAAGGCGATCTGAACACGGTTGCTGGTCTTGGGTTCTATGAGCATGCCGAGACGCCGGGCTTGGGTGGAGAGATTGACAACCCTTCGTGGAAAGCATCTTGGATAGGCAAGCAAATTTATCCAAATGTTGAGACCACGCAGCCTGCGCTCCGCGTTGTGAAAGGGTCTGTTGATCCAAGTCTTGCGGGTGCAGAGCATCGTATCGATGGCTTGGCAGGTGCAACCCTAACAGCGAATGGTGTGACTAACATGATTCAGTTCTGGTTGGGCGAAACTGGCTATGCGCCTTTGATTGCTAACTTGCGCGCTAAGACAGCCGTTGAAGACGTGCAGTTGAATGATGATGCAGCTGAGCTGGACTCAGCGGAGGAGGTGTAAGCATGTCGAACACTAAAGAAATTGTCATAACACCGATCTTTAAGAACAACCCCATCGCTCTACAGGTATTGGGGGTGTGTTCAGCTCTGGCGGTTACAACCAATATGAACAATGCTGTTGTTATGACCTTGGCGGTTATGGCGGTTGCAGCCTTTTCAAACTTGTTCGTATCCATGATCAGAAGCCACATTCCAAGTAACATCCGTATCATTGTGCAAATGACGATTATTGCTTCCTTGGTTATTGTGGTTGACCAAATCCTAAAAGCAGTTGCTTACGATGTATCGAAGCAATTATCCGTTTTCGTGGGATTGATCATCACAAACTGTATCGTTCTTGGACGTGCAGAAGCCTTTGCAATGAAAAATCCACCACTGCCAAGTTTTATCGATGGATTGGGTAATGGTTTGGGTTATGGCATGGTTTTACTGTTTGTTGCGTTCTTCCGTGAACTTCTAGGTGCTGGTTCTTTGTTTGGTTTCGAGATCCTGCCTTTGGTGACGAACGGTGGTTGGTACTACAGTAACGGTATGTTGTTGTTGCCGCCAAGCGCATTCTTCCTGATCGGTATCTTGATTTGGGCGATTCGGACTTGGTATCCAGAACAAGTTGAGAAGCCTGAGTTTGTGATTGCACCCAACACCAGTAAGGAGGCGGTGTAAACTATGGAACAATATATTAGCCTTGCCGTTCGTGCCATTTTCATTGAGAACATGGCCTTGGCATTTTTCTTGGGAATGTGTACCTTTTTGGCCATCTCTAAGAAAGTACAAACCTCTTTTGGCTTAGGTGTTGCGGTTGTTGTCGTGCTGGTCATTACAACGCCAGTCAATAACCTCATCTATAACTATTTGCTACGCGAAGGGGCATTGAGCTGGGCGGGTTATCCTGATGTGGACTTGAGCTTTTTGGGCTTTATTTCCTACATCGGTGTAATTGCGGCATTGGTGCAAATCCTGGAAATGTTCCTAGACAAATACGTACCCGCACTTTACAACGCGCTGGGTGTATTCTTGCCATTGATTACCGTTAACTGTGCCATCATGGGTGCTGCACTGTTTATGGTTGAGCGTGATTACACCTTTGGTGAAAGTATTGTGTACGGTGCAGGTGCTGGCATAGGTTGGGCGTTAGCGATTACTGCATTAGCGGGTATTCGTGAGAAGCTCAAATACAGCGATGTTCCTGCGGGTCTGCGCGGTTTAGGTATCACCTTCATTATTGTTGGTTTGATGTCATTGGGCTTTATGTCGTTCTCCGGCGTATCGCTTTAATCCGCTGGGTATGAATAGCAGAAGGGTGGAATAAGCTGATGAATGCAGAAATTATTCTGGGCGTGGTGATGTTTACAGCGGTGGTGCTTGCACTGGTTGCTGTAATCTTGGCCGCTCGCTCAAAACTGGTCAGTTCCGGATCTGTTACTATTGATATCAATGGTGACCCGGAAAAAAGAATTACTGTCCCTGCGGGCGGTAAGTTATTGAATGCTTTGGCTGATAAAGGTGTGTTCCTCGCATCAGCCTGTGGTGGCGGCGGAACATGCGCACAGTGTAAATGTCAAATTTTGGATGGCGGTGGCTCAATGCTGCCGACAGAGGAGTCACATTTTACACTGCGCGAAGGTAAAGAAGGCTGGAGACTTTCTTGCCAGGTTGCCGTTAAGCAAGATATGAAAATTCATGTCGAAGATGATGTCTTTGGTGTGAAAAAATGGACCTGTACTGTCGACTCTAACCCGAACGTTGCTACCTTCATCAAGGAGTTGACCTTACGTCTACCTGAAGGTGAGAACGTTGACTTCCGGGCCGGTGGATATGTGCAGTTGGAGTGCCCTCCACACGTTGTTAACTACAAAGACTTCGATATTCAGCCTGAGTATCGTGGAGACTGGGATAAGTTCAACATGTGGCGTTATGTTTCGAAAGTGAACGAAACAACGATTCGTGCATACTCAATGGCGAACTATCCTGAAGAGCGCGGCGTTGTTAAATTCAATATTCGTATTGCATCTCCACCGCCGGGCACTGATCTACCGCCTGGAATCATGTCATCTTATGTGTTTAACCTGAAACCAGGTGACAAGATTGATGTGTATGGTCCATTTGGTGAATTCTTTGCTCGCGATACTGACAATGAGATGGTTTTCATTGGTGGTGGTGCGGGTATGGCGCCAATGCGTTCACATATCTTCGATCAGTTGAAGCGCTTAAACTCAACTCGTAAGATTACCTTCTGGTACGGTGCGCGTTCATTGCGCGAGGCCTTCTACGTTGAAGAGTTTGATAAGCTGGCTGAAGAAAATCCAAACTTTACATGGCATTTGGCTCTTTCAGATCCTCTTCCAGAAGATAATTGGACAGGATACACGGGCTTTATTCACAATGTGTTGTATGAGCACTACTTACGTGATCATGATGCACCTGAAGATTGTGAATATTACATGTGTGGACCACCAATGATGAATTCAGCGGTTATTAAGATGCTGTTGGATATGGGTGTTGAGCAAGAAAACATCATGTTGGATGATTTCGGCGGCTGATTGAGCTGATTAATTAGCCAAACAACCCAATTGTTCGTTAAAATGGTCGGTAATTTAGGTTCCGGCCATTTTTTTTGATGGGCAAAGGAGGATTTATGGAAACATTTGCAATTACCTTAACAGTTCTTTTGGTATTAACATTGGCGATGTCCGTGGGCGTATTAATGGGGCGTAAGCCTATAGCGGGCTCTTGTGGCGGAATGAGTGCTTTGGGTGTCGTTAAAGACTGTGATATTTGTGGCGGTGATAAAACGATTTGTGATGAAGAACAATTAAAAAAATCGACAGTTGAAAAAGCGGTAGCAGACGATCTGGCTTACGAAGTTAAGTCTAAAGGTTAAGATCCATTTGCTTGCATCTAGCGCTTGTCTGGCAGATGCTGTACGCGTTTTGATAACTGTCCTAAGTGCATACACTAATGATTAAGGGGATAAGAATGGCTGAGTATGACTACGACGTCGTCGTAATCGGTTCTGGACCGGCAGGCGAAGGTGCTGCAATGAATGCAGCAAAAAAAGGACTGCGGGTTGCGGTGGTTGAAGAGCAGGATACTGTAGGCGGTAATTGTACGCATAAAGGGACCATTCCTTCCAAAGCGCTTAGACATTCAGTCAAACAAATCATTGAATTTAATACCAACCCTATGTTCCGTGATATCGGTGAGCCGCGTTGGTTTTCGTTCCCCAAGGTTCTGCGTCGCGCTGAAAAAGTCATCTCAAATCAGGTGATGTTAAGAACAAATTTCTATGCTCGTAATCGTATTGACGTTTTTTTTGGTATAGCACGTTTTGAAGAAAAGGGCGTCATTATTGTTAAAAGCAGTAAAGGTGAGGGTGAAATTCTTCGCGCCAAGAATGTGATTATTGCGACGGGGTCAAGCCCGTGGTGTCCTTCCGATGTTGATTTTAAACATCCTCGTATTTACAACTCCGATTCAATTTTGAAACTTAACCACACCCCGCGGACCATGGTGATTTATGGCGCAGGTGTTATTGGCTGTGAGTATGCCTCTATCTTCAGCGGTTTAGGTGTGAAGGTGGATTTGATTGATAATCGTGATCGGCTTTTGTCGTTCTTAGATGCTGAAATCTCAGACGCGCTTAGTTACCATCTCCGGAATAACGCTGTAAAGATTCGTCATAACGAAGAATATGCATCTATAGAAGGTGATGCAAAAGGTGTGACAATTGAGTTTAAATCTGGAAAGCGTATGCGTGCCGATGCATTTCTCTGGTGTGCTGGTCGGACAGGTAATACGGCTGATTTGGGGCTAGAGAAGATAGGTTTAAAAGCGAATTCGCGTGGTCAGTTGGAGGTTAATGATCACTATCAGACAGCATGTGAAGGTGTTTATGCTGTCGGTGATGTCATTGGGTGGCCAAGTTTGGCATCTGCTGCGATAGATCAAGGGCGTGCAGCGGCATCGGATTTGCTTCAGGCAGATGATTTCCGCTACATTAATGAGGTTCCGACGGGTATTTACACCATTCCGGAAATCAGTTCGATCGGTAAAACAGAAGAAGAGTTAACGCGTGATTGTGTGCCTTACGAAGTGGGGCAGGCTTTCTTTAAGGATACGGCGCGAGCACAGATTTCTGGTGAGCCTGTCGGCATGTTGAAAATTCTCTTTCACAGAGAGACATTTGCAATATTGGGTATTCATTGCTTTGGTGATCAGGCATCAGAGATCATTCATATCGGTCAAGCCATTATGAGACAGGACGGAGAGGCGAATACCTTAAAGTATTTCGTAAACACAACTTTCAACTACCCAACAATGGCCGAGGCCTATCGAGTTGCTGCAATTGCTGGCATAAATCGAGTTTCGAATTTGTAAGTTGATTGGATTGTTTGAATACACGACCCCAGTTTTTACTGGGGTTTTTTATTAGGACGGAGAGTTTGGTTTTGTGTCATCTTTTTTGGGAGCATCCGCAAATGCACCCTCTTCGTAGTAGCGTCCGGTAATCTTGAGCGTTCGCTCGATAAATCGATTAGCAAGTTTCCAGATAAAGAAAGCGGGTGTCATCATGAGCATGATGGCCAACATCAGCGCTGCGCCAGCATGGCTTTCGGGTGAATAGCTGACAAACCAGTCTAAGAAACCTAAGCTTCGTCCCGCATAAAACCAAAGTATCAAAAAGCCAAATAAAACACCGCTGGCGATATGGTGCATAATTTTTGCATGGTGAGGTTTAATCGACATGTTGATGTGTCTTAATCTCATGTGTTTGCGATTCAATAATGAGTCTTGCTAATTGGGTGCGGCAGGTCTCCGGCATGCGTAAGAATGAGATGCCGATATCAAAGCCTTCTTCAATTGCTTCACAACGTTGAACATTTGCGTGTAATAAAAGTCCAAGACAGGCGTCTGGGAAAATGAGCTTAACCAACATGAGTGTGTCTTTTGCAATGGCGGATGAGTTGGTAAAGGACAGTCCTCCCTCACTTAGATTAACCAGTTCAGTCTTGACGTCTTCGCCCATGCGGTTATTAGCAGCGAGTGTTTGGCTAATAATGTCGATTTTGGTGTTCATTAATTTCAGACAAGCAGCGACGGATGGTGCCGTTTTGGTTAAGACTTTGAGCAACTTGCTTGCTTCGGCATCAATTTCTCGAAGCTGAGTCTGAAGCATAAAGTAAGGAGAAACTTTAAATGCTGATGGGGGATGAGATGCAAAATCGTCATCGTTTTCTAGAATGCGGAACTCAAGTGCAACGCGCTTCTCTATGCGGTAGAATTGCCGACGATCTTGATTCACTGCTGTTCTCCGTTGTACTTGTTAAATATATGATGGAATTATAGCGAATTTCTTCTTTAATCTGTTAGGGGCTGTACTCTTAAGAGTGTAGATTTCTGCCAAATATGTTTAAACCTTTTTCAATTTTTGTTGGTTTACGTTACACCGCCGCAAAACGAGGCAATCATTTTATTTCATTTATCTCAATGATATCGATTCTAGGATTGATGTTAGGGGTTGCCGCCTTAATTGTTGTCTTGTCGGTAATGAATGGTTTTGACCGAGAACTTAAGCAACGTATTTTGGGTATGGTTGCTCATGCTACGATCACTGAGTATGGCGATACGATGTCTGATTGGCAACGTGTGTCCGAGCAAATTGAAATTTCCCCTGAGGTTGTGGCAACAGCACCCTTTGTTCAAGCTCAGGGCATGCTGACACACAATGGGCAGGTACAGGGTGTGATGATTAATGGCGTGGATCCTGAACTCGAAAAACGTGTATCCATTATTCAAAACCACATTAAAGAAGGTCGCTTTGAATCTCTGGAAGCCGGTGAATACAACATCATGTTGGGTGAGTTGTTAGCGCGTTACCTAGGGGTGACCGTTGGCGATAAAATTACCCTCGTATTGCCTGAAGCGTCCGTCAGTATTGCTGGGATTATGCCACGGATCAAACGCTTTAATGTCTCTGCCATTTTTTCGGTGGGGGCCGAGCTAGATGCAAGTCTTGCGTACATTCATATTGAGGATGCCGCTCGTATTAAGCGTATGCCCGCTCAGCATGTCGATGGCGTGCGCTTACAGTTTAAAGATCTATTTGATGCGCCTCTACTGGTGCGCAGTTTGGCCATGAGTCTAGAACGGCCTGTGCAAATCTCGGATTGGACGCGTACTCAGGGCAATCTCTTTCAAGCGATTCAGTTAGAAAAGCGTATGATCGGGCTTTTGCTGTTTTTGATCGTTTTTGTCGCTGCATTTAACATCGTGTCTACCTTGGTAATGGTGGTGACGGACAAGCGTGCGGATATCGCCATTTTAAGAACGATGGGCGCCACTCCATCAATGATTATGAGAATTTTCATGGTTCAAGGTATTGTGATCGGTACTATTGGTACGACCTTGGGGCTCATTTTAGGCATTATTCTTGCGCTGACGATCAGTGACTTAGTCGAAGCGTTTGAGCGTATGGCAGGAATACAGTTTTTGTCAGCGGATGTGTACTTTATTAGCTACTTGCCATCGCAGCTGCAGTTGAATGATTTGGTGACCATCGTATCAACAGCCTTTTTGATCAGTTTCTTAGCAACACTTTATCCCGCCTGGAAGGCATCTAGAACTCAGCCGGCAGAGGCTTTACGTTATGAATAATTTAGATTTCGTATTGCAGGCTCAGCAAGTGTGTCGTTCTTATAGCGAGATCGGACAAACGATTAACGTTTTGAATCAGTTGGACTTGGCGGTTGCCGCAGGAGAGAGGGTTGCGATTGTCGGCAGCTCTGGAAGCGGAAAAAGTACATTGTTGAATATTCTGGGTGGATTGGATAAGCCGGATAGTGGTGATGTGATTTTGCGGGGTGAATCTTTATACAGCGTTTCAGAAAAGAAGCGCTGTGTAATGAGAAATCGATTGCTGGGTTTTGTTTATCAGTTTCATCATTTGTTAAATGAGTTCACGGCGCTTGAGAATGTGGCCATGCCTCTATTGATTGGGGGCGGCAATGTCGACAATGCGCGTGATGAAGCAAGGTTCCTGCTTAAGCAGGTAGGGCTTGAGCAGCGTTTACAACATAAACCCGGACAGCTCAGTGGTGGTGAGCGTCAGCGAGTAGCCATTGCCAGAGCATTGGTGACGCGACCTGCCTGTGTGATGATGGATGAGCCAACCGGAAATCTGGATCGTCATACAGCTGACGATGTTCAGGGGTACTTGGATCATCTGAATCAGGAGTTGGGGATTGCCTTTATCGTGGTAACTCATGATATACAGCTAGCAAAGCGTATGGATCGTGCCTTGCAGTTAATTGACGGCGTACTTGAACCTGTTCAGTCAGATTTTTGATCGCGACGTTTACGAAGTTTGGAGCGCTTGCTCCAGCTTCGTCTCACGCTGATCAGCCACGCCAGTCGCAGTGTAATATAGCCAACGGAACCTGCACTCAAGCCACAAATCAAACAGCCTAAAATTAAAGGTTTCCAAATCGCTTTTGAGTTTTCGTACAGGGTGTCTAAATGCCAAGATACCAGGTTGTGCGATGCTTCAATTCCTAATATCCAGAGCCCAACGCGATAGCAAAAATACAGAATTGCAGGCATGGTGACGGGGTTTGAGATCCACACTAATGCAACCGAAACGGGTAAGTTGCACCCGACAATGACAGCAATAATGGCCGCAACCACCATTTGAAAAGGCATGGGTAAAAACGCACAAAAGATCCCGACAAAGGCAGCAACCGAAACCGATCTATGCGATAGATGCCATAAATTAGGATTTTTGATATGCTCACCCAACCAATTCAGATTTGGATGGTTTTTGATCCAGTGAGGATCAGGTAAGAACTTCTTCAGCGTTTTACGGGGCATTTAGCACTTTATTGTGAGGGTTTAGAGGCCGCTATTATGCCTTTAGGGAAAGATTAAACCAAGTCATAGAGATCACGGATGATCGTATATTCTTTAGGGATACTGGCTGTGAGCCAGTTGCCAAGCTTACGTTGGGCGCTTTTGCTATTTGCATGCTTGCCCCTTGTCTATTTTCCTCGTTTCCGGCGCTTGTTTATTGCGCTTGCATTGGGTGTTGCCGCTGCATCTATTTATGGGATTTGGCAATTGCATCATCAATTGCCTGATGCGTATGACCGCTCGTTGATTGAAGTTACAGGTCGCGTTATAGGCTTGCCTAAAACGACTGATCAAGAGGCTCGTTTTTTTCTTCAGTTAACGGACGTACAGCATTTTTCGTCGGATCCCCATCAACGTTTAAGGCGTCTTAGTCTCGTTGACTATCGCCCCGAAACACACTACAGCGCGGGTGAAACGGTGACCCTGAGTGTGAGTCTTCGTGCTCCACGGTCTTTAAAAAATCCTTATGCTGCTGATCTTGAGGCATATTATCTTTATTCAGGTATTGATGCGCGTGGAGTTGTGCAGTCTTTTATGCGCAGCGAAAGCCAAGCTTTTACCTTGTCAGCAATACGTGAAGCGTTAAAACGAACAATTTATCAGCAGATTCAAGACGAAGTGTCCGCTAAGTTATTGGTGGCGGTTGTGCTCGGTGATAGAAGCGATTTGCGGCCAGAGGATTGGTTGGTTTTGCAGCGAACAGGAACGGCTCATTTGCTGGTTGTGAGTGGGTTGCACATCGGTGTTGTTGCCGCATTGGGTTTGTTAATCGGGCGGATGTTAACGTCTGTGTTTATTCTAATCCAGAGTCCTTCATCGTTAACTCGGGTTCTTCCTTTATTATTCGCGTTTTTATTGGCGATAACCTATGCCTGTTTAGCAGGTTTGAGCTTACCTGTTCAGCGCGCTTTAATCATGGTGTGCGTGTTTTTGATCGGTGAGTTTCGATTTTTACAGTTGAGTGCGTGGCAGCGGTTAAAATGGGCCTTAGTCATTATCATCACGTTGCAGCCGTTGGCGGTGATACAAGCCGGTGCCTGGCTGTCGTTTGTTGCCGTTGCTTTATTGCTGTGGGTTTCGGACAGTTGGAAGTCGTCAGGGACGTCCAAGCTGGTTATGTTGGCCCGTGTACAGGGGTATATATTTATCGGAATGCTGCCTTTGGTGGCTGTTTTTTTTCAGCAAATCAGTCTTATTGCGCCCATTGTCAATTTTGTCGCTGTTCCCATTTTTTCTTTGTTTATTATGCTGTTGCCTTTTTTGATCGTCTTGCAAAGTGTTGAAGTTCCGTTTGTATCGGATTCTGTCCAGCTGTTTTTGAGTGGGTTTTGGTGGTGTTTAGACTTGGCTTCGAGTGTTGATTTTGCGACAGTGATCCTTCCTGTGGCGACGGAAGGGGTTATCGCGTTGGCGGTCGCGGCAGTCGGATTGTGTCTGCTGCCTATGCCAGTGGTGTGGAAGCTGCCTTTGGTCATGATGGCTATAGTGCTGTTCTTTCCTGATCCTAAGCGACCCGAGCAGGGTGAGTTTCGAGCCGTTGTATTTGATGTAGGGCAGGGGTTGTCTGTTCTGGTGCAAACCCATTCTCATCAACTTTTGTTTGACACAGGCCCGGGGTTTTTTAGTGGAGGTAGTGCGTGGTCGTATACGGTGTCTCCTTGGTTTAAGGCAAATACCATCGATCATTTACAGCATTTGGTTATTAGTCATAACGATCTTGATCATTCAGGTGCGCTTGAGGATCTCTTTACCGATTTGAACGTGTCGATCAAAGAGTCAGGCAGTCCATATTTGCAGGCTCAGGGATTTGATTCGTGTCATTCGCGTCGCTCTTGGTCATACGATGGTGTTGATTTTCGTTACTTAACGCGTGAGCCTAATGATGAGTGGAGTGAAAATGATCGTTCCTGTGTGCTAGAAGTGAGAACGCAACATTGCTCTTTATTATTGACAGGTGATGTGTCCAAGCGAGTTGAATATGATTTGGTGCGTCGTTCTGAAGTTGCACCCGTCACATGGTTGGTTGCGGGTCATCATGGCAGTGATACCTCCTCTTCCGATGTGTTTATTGAGCGAACGCAGCCACGCGCTGTTATTTATACAGCGGGTTTTAATAATCGCTATGGACATCCGGCACCGGCCGTCCGATCACGTTTTCAACGTGTTTCAATACAAGAGTTGAATACGGCTTGGAGTGGAGCATTGCATTTATACTCTGAGCGTGGAGAATGTCACCAAGATTCCGAGCGTCAGCGTAAAAGACGTTATTGGACAAGGCATTGAGTGACTACTTTCGTACTCGGTGGTGTGGTAAAGTTAGACCCTTTAAAGGGAGGTTTAGGCAGTGTTTGAACTGATACGATCTGGCGGCTGGTTGATGGTTCCGATCATCTTGTGCTCAGTTGCTGCAATGGCAATATGTTTTGAGCGCTTATGGTTTTTAAAGCGAAGCCGAGTCTTGCCGGCGGGGCTACTTTCCGAAACGCTGGAGCTGATTCGCAGTGGTGAGATGACACCCGAGCATCTTAGGGTGATTAAAGCGAGCAGTCCATTAGGCACTATCATCGTTGCAGGCATCAATAATTCTCGAAGCGGTCGTGTGATCATGAAGGAAAGTATTGAAGAGGCAGCGGGTCATGTTGTCCATGACTTAGAGCGCTTTTTAACCAGTTTAGGTACCATTGCCGCGATTACCCCTTTATTGGGGTTGTTGGGTACGGTTGTTGGAATGATCAAGGTTTTCACCGAAATCATGATTCTGGGCACAGGAAATGCCAGTGTACTGGCCGGCGGGATTTCAGAAGCTTGATTACGACGGCGGCAGGTTTATCGATTGCCATCCCGGCACTTGTGATGCATCGTTATTTTCAGCGTAGAGTGAATACACTCGTTTTAACCATGGAGCAAGAAGCGGTTAAATTGGTTGAAGTTATTCATGGTGAACGTGAGGTCAACTATGAGTAAAGAGATGCGTGTATGAAATTTCCTCGGCAAGTGCAGGAAGAGGTAAATATTAACTTAACACCTCTGATCGATGTGGTATTTTTACTGCTTATCTTTTTTATGATTACCACGACCTTTACCCGCGAATCGCAATTGACCGTTGAACTGCCTGAGGCTGCTTCAGCCGTGCAATCGAATACTGAAGAAGTGGAGCGCATAGATGTGGTGATTACGGCTGAGGGGTTGTACAGCGTCAATGGGCAGCACCTCGTCAATACTCAAGCGCTTACATTGCGTCGTGCAATCACTGAGTTGGTTCAGGATCAGCGCAACATGCCCTTTGTGATTACAGCCGATGCTAAAACGCCGCATCAGCCGTCGTAACAGCGATGGATGTGGCTGGGCAGTTAGGATTTTCGCGTTTGAGCATAGCGACACAGGAAGGCGGTCAGGTAGAGTTTTAATGAGTGGAGTGCTTGAGCGTGCTTGGTATAAGAGTGCTAAGTGGTTAGTCCTTTTCCGGCCCTTATCGCTTTTTTACACCGCGATGGTGACGCGACGCAGGGCGCAATGGTTGTCAGGGGGGCGTGCTGTGTATCAAGCCCCCGTGCCTGTCGTCGTTGTTGGTAATATTAGTGTGGGGGGGACAGGTAAAACCCCCGTTGTTTTGGCTTTGATTAAATTGCTTCGTGCTCAAGGCTACTCTCCAGGAGTTGTCAGTCGTGGTTACGGTGGGCGTGCGTTAGCATATCCGCTACGGGTGACGCCCTCGACTCCGCCTGATCAGTCAGGCGATGAGCCTTTACTGATTACCTCTTTGTCAAATGTGCCTCTGGTTGTTGATCCGGATCGACCTCGGGGTGTTCGGGCCTTGTTAGAGCATGCTGCGTGCGATGTCGTAATTAGTGATGATGGTTTGCAACACTATGCTTTGGGACGTGATATTGAAATCGCGGTGGTGGATGCGGCGCGGGGGTTAGCGAACGGTCGCTGCTTACCCGAAGGCCCTCTTCGAGAGCCTCCAGAGCGTCTCGAAACAGTGGACTTTGTGCTTTTAAATGGTGAGTTATCCTCGCCTGCTTGGCACAAGGCGCATCACTTCATTTTAGAGCCACGCTATGCCGTCTGTTTATCGGATGCTCAAGTGCTGAATCTGGCTGATGCCTTGATTAATTTGCAATCAAGTCAAGTGCATGCTGTTGCTGGAATTGGCAATCCACAGCGTTTTTTTAACACGTTGAAAGCGCTTGGTTTGGACGTTATACCACATGTTTTTCCAGATCATCATGCGTTTTCTGCGCAAGATTTCGAGTTTGGTGACGATTATCCAATAATCATGACCGAAAAAGATGCCATAAAATGTAAAGGATTTTCGTTACAGAATGCGTGGGCCTTGGGTGTTGAGGCCTGTTTTAGTGAACAATTTTTGAAGCATTTTCTGTCTCGCCTGGACAGTGTGCAAAGTGAGGTAAAACATAATGGATCATAAACTGTTGGATATTCTGGTCTGTCCAGTGTCTAAGGCACCTTTGGTTTGGAATAAAGAAACGCAGGAGTTACTGTGTTATGCCAGTGGTATGGCTTATCCTATACGTGATGACATACCTGTGCTGCTTGAAAGCGAAGCGCGTACCTTGACTGCAGAAGAACGTCTTAAAGAGAAGTAAAAACCATGGCATTTACCGTCGTAATTCCGGCGCGTTTTGCGTCGACCCGTTTTCCAGGTAAGCCGCTTGTGGATGTGCTGGGCAAACCTATGGTTCAACACGTATACGAGCGTGCCCTTGAGAGCGAAGCTAAGCGTATTATCATAGCCACTGATCATGAACAAATTGCTGAGGTTGCAGCGGGTTTTGGTGCAGAGGTCTGTATGACGTCAGCGTCTCATCAATCTGGGACAGATCGCTTGCAAGAGGTGGTGAGCACTTTAGGTTTTGATGACTCTGAAGTGGTGGTGAATGTGCAAGGTGATGAGCCTCTGATACCCCCAAGAATTATTAACCAAGTCGCCAAAAACCTGATCGAGCATGCCGATGCAGGTATTGCGACCTTGTCGGAGACGATACATTCGGTTGATAGTTTGATCAATCCAAATGTTGTCAAGGTGGTTTGTGATGAGGCAGGTAGAGCGCTGTACTTCAGTCGTGCAGCCATGCCTTGGCCACGTGATGCCTTTATGCAGGGTGTCACGGCCTCGATGCCTTCTGGTTATGCTTGGCAGCGCCATATTGGCCTCTATGCTTACCGAGTGAGTTTGTTGAATGATTTTGTGACCTGGCCTGTTGCGGCCATTGAGACAACCGAATCGCTTGAGCAGCTCCGAGCGCTTTGGAAAGGCGTGCGCATTCAAGTCGCAATTGCTGAGGAAGCGCCGCTACAGGAGTCGATACCCCTGATGATTTGCAGCGTGTAATTGAAATCTTGCAGGCAAAGAGTCGCACTTGATGGTGGATTGGCTACAGAATGCCTCTTTGACGGCATCGAACACCTTTGGCTTTGAAGTGGTGGCAGAAAGATATGCTGAAGTCTCTGATGCGGCCCAAATCCCCTCGTTATTGGCAATCATAGAACAGCAGAACTGGCCGCTGCTTATTTTAGGGGGTGGCAGTAATTTAGTGTTATCTTCTAAGTTGCCTGGCTGTGTATTGCGAATTGCGCTGCGTGGATACGATGTGCTAGAGGATCACGTAGATCATGTCATTATTAGGGTTGCTGCAGGAGAGGAGTGGCACCAATGTGTCACTCACTGTTTGCAAAACGGATGGTATGGTCTTGAGAACCTGGCGCTGATTCCGGGAAGTGTCGGAGCGGCACCCGTTCAGAATATAGGTGCTTACGGTGTTGAGTTGAAAGACGTTGTGTCTAAGGTTGATGTGTATGACCGCAGGGCTAAGCAGTTCGACTCTTTATCAGTGGAGCAATGCCACTTCGGTTATCGTGACAGTGTTTTTAAGTCCATTCATCCTGATCGCTATCTGATCACGCATGTGTGCTTTAAATTGTCAAAAGTCCCTCGTGTGAGTGTGGCGTATGCGGCTTTAGAGAGTGCTTGTAGGCATTTATATCCAAATGCAGCGTCCTATTCCCCTCGGCAGGTCTTTGATGCCGTTTGTTATGTTCGTCGTTCTAAATTGCCTGATCCTAGCAAGCTTGGTAATGCGGGTAGTTTTTTTAAAAACCCCGTTGTTTCCTCAGATGTCTTTTTTGAGTTGAAGGAAGCCTATCCAGAGTTGGTTGCTTATCCGGATGTGCAGGGCTACAAGCTGGCGGCTGGATGGATGATTGATTATCTGGGCTGGAAAGGTCGTCGTATAGAAAGTGTCGGGGTGCACAAGGATCAGGCTTTGGTACTTGTCAATCATGGAGGAGGCTCTCGAGAAAGCATCGAGTCTTTGTCCGCACAAATTCAAACTGATGTTATGAAGTGTTTTCGTGTGTTTCTTGAAGTGGAGCCACGATTCTATCCGTAAAGTGTGATTGTTTTTCTAATGTCGCTGTCATCCATCAAATGCGTCCCTAAGCAATAAAAAACCCGCCAAAGTTGCCTTTGGCGGGTTTTTTGTACAGGGTCTGTTATTCTTGGTTTTCTTGAATATCCAGAGATTGCTGTGACGCAAGTTGCGCAAGGCGTCGTTTCTCGCGTGGGTCGTTAGGTGCCCTACGAGTGCGTTTTGCTTTGACGGGTGCGTTTGTGTCGGTTTCTGCCGTAGTGACAGCCGCTTCGGTGCCTTTTGCTTCGGTCTCATCCTGTCCATTGGAGAAGGGCAGTTCGGATTGATGCCTTGGTGCTTGAGGCGGAGTTGGCTCTACAGGTTCGGCCTGAACCACCTGTTCCGCTGCTGCATCAGGGCGATGTGAAACATCTAAAGAGACCTCTTCTGTTGGCAAGATATCGACAGATGTTGGCACTTCATTCGTTGTGATTGCGGACTCGGTAGCCGTTTCTGTATCCCCGGCGCCCAGTGCCGAATCAGGTTCTTTTTCAGTCTCTGTCGGTGCCTGCTTAGTAAGCGATACTTCCGATAGAGCCGGTGCATCTTGAGGCTGCTCGGTAGTCGCTACTTCGGATGTCACTGTTGCAGAGGTGTTGGTATCTGCAGCGGTGTTGGTATCTGCAGCGGTGTTGGTATCTGCAGAGGTGCTGGACTCTGTGACGGCTGATGCATCACGTGTGTCGGTGGCCTCAATGCTGTGAGTGATTGATGGGGTGTTCACCTCAAGCTCAACAGATTTAACGTCTTCAGTTGCTGCCGTTAAAGAAGAGGCTTCAGCCTCAGGCATTGTCTCTACCGCTTCTACTTGCTGAGTGTTTTGCACCTGCTGAGGCGAGCTCTCGTCGATGGTATCTAAAGCGACGGTTGGTTCAGGTATTGATGTCTCGCTGATGGCGGCAGCAACTGGCGTTACAGAGGTCTCAGTGTTGCTTTCGCTAACCTGTCGAGTAGGTCGCTTATGACCAGGTGCTTTTTCGACTTTTGCGGGAGGAGTCGCTTCAGATGAATTTTCGTCGCTGGCTGTAAGTTCAGTTTCATTTGCAACGATTGTCGCTGAGGAGTTTGTGGGAGCCGCACCGCTACGCAAGGCTTCGCGTTCATTGCCACGACGACGACGGCCACGGCTTTTAGGTGCGGCATTGTCATCAGTCTGTTCAACAGAGCGAGGCGTCTCAGGTTCTTGTTGAGTGATCGGTGTTTCCACTTCACTACTGGCATTGTCTGTTTTGCCATCGTTGCGGCGGCGCTCATTGCGGCGGCGACGACGTGAGCGACCGTTTTCATTTTGTGCTTCGTCTTTCGCGTTCTTTTCACCAATTGGCGGTAAGCTTTTCTCGGTATCGACGGTGATGATTTCGTCTTCGCGAGGGTCGCGTTTGCGCTCTTCTTGATTGCGACGATTGTTTCGGCGCTTATCTTGGCCTCCGGTTGCGTTGCGGTTAGACGAGCCGCGTTGCTCTGAAGAGCGCTCTTGGCGAGGGTTGACGGGCGGCTTAAGCGTTTGCTTTTCAGCAACGGGTTTCGCTTGAGGCTCAGCCGCAGCAGGAGCAGGGCTGGAAAACAACGAGCGAAGCCCAGTCACTATGTTACTGAGCAGTGACCGCGGTTCTTGAGCGCTGGCAGTGGACGGTTTTGTGGATGGCTTGGTTGCAACAGGTGCAGATGCCTCTACAGTCGTCGTTGCGGTTTCCGGTGCGCTTTGGCGCTCAGGAAGAGGCAGGCTTTTGATTGCGGCTTCTTCACGCTTTACTGACTTTATTGGTGCTGTCGTGTGCTCATGTACAGGCGCTTCGGCCTTGATTTCGTAGCTCACGCCCTCGGATGTTGCGACGGTATGGTCATCACGCAAGCGAACCACTTCATAATGAGGTGTTTCCATGTTCGGGTTGGGAATGATGACAACGCGAACATTGTGTCTTAGCTCGATGTCGTGAACTTCGGCACGCTTTTCATTCGATAGGAACGTGGCGATGCTAACCGGTAAAATTGCTCGAATTTGAGCGGTGCGATCTTTGCCAGACTCTTCTTCGATTTGACGCATGATAGCCAATGCCAAAGAACCTGTATCACGGATGACGCCAGTTCCTTTGCAGCGTGGGCAGACATTTCCGCGTGTTTCGCTTAAGGATGGGCGCAGACGTTGTCTTGACATTTCAAGAAGACCAAAGCGCGAAATTCGTCCCATTTGAACGCGTGCGCGATCCACTTTCAGCGCGTCTCTTAAGCGGTTTTCGACTTCACGTTGGTTTTTAATGGGCGTCATGTCAATGAAGTCAATGACAATCAGTCCACCAATATCACGTAATCTGAGTTGTCGGGCGATTTCATCGGCTGCTTCGAGGTTGGTGTTGAGTGCCGTTTCCTCAATATCTCCGCCGCGAGTAGCGCGGGCAGAGTTGATGTCGATTGAGACGAGTGCTTCTGTTGGGTCAATAACAATTGATCCACCTGAAGGTAGTTGAACTTCGCGCTCAAAGGCTGTTTCGATTTGGCTCTCAATCTGAAAACGACTGAAAAGCGGTGTTTGCTCTTTATACAGACGAATTCTAGATTCATAGCTTGGAATAACATGCTTGACGAACTGAAGTGCTTGCTGATACACCTCGGGATGGTCGATTAAGACTTCCCCAATGTCCGCTCTGAGGTAATCACGAATAGCGCGAATGACAACGCCGCTCTCTTGGTGAACCAAGAAGGGAGCTGGGCGATTATTAAAGGCAAGAATGGCATCCCAAACAGTGGTTAGAAAGTCCAGGTCCCATTGAAGTTCTTCGCTGCTGCGCCCAATACCAGCGGTGCGGATAATCACGCCCATGTTATCTGGGATATTGACGCCCGACAGTGCTTCTTTAAGTTGGGTTCTGTCATCGCCTTCAATGCGGCGAGAAATACCGCCTGCGCGCGGATTGTTTGGCATTAGGACCAAATATCGACCTGCAAGGCTGATAAAGGTGGTAAGGGCTGCGCCCTTGTTGCCACGTTCTTCTTTGTCAACTTGAACAATGACTTCGGTGCCTTCTCGGATCACTTCACGAATATTGGGGCGTTGGCCACGTTCCGGTGATTTGACAAAGTATTCGCGAGAAATTTCTTTCAGGGGAAGGAAGCCGTGTCGTTCAGCACCATAGTCAACGAAAGCCGCTTCTAAGCTGGGTTCAACGCGTGTGATGCGGCCTTTATAAATATTGGCTTTTTTTTGTTCGCGGCTGTCTGATTCCATATCGAGATCAAACAGACGCTGTCCATCGACAAGCGCAACACGCACTTCTTCAGGCTGTGTTGCATTAATTAGCATTCTTTTCATGTTGTTATGCGTTCTCTAAAACGCAACGTATTCCACCACGTATCGCTATAACGATTCGTGCTTGTAAAAGTCCAGTCTTTGCGATCGGCTGTCGCTACCGGCGATGCAGCCGTAGGGCAGAAGGGTCTATTCTGCCAGATTAATCGGCGGTGAAGGAAACGTTGACCAATGTGATTATTCTCAATGGCTTGTGTCTACAACCGCTAAGTTGTAGGTTCTGGGTCAACGTGCATCTTCACCTCCAACCGGACCTTCGCTGAGGCAAAGGTGGTGAAAGCGTTACTTAAAATTCGGGTTAATTTAACTATTTGTATTCATTCAGTTGCTGCGTGTCTGTGTGTGACAATTGTGATTCAAGGTCTGTAAAATCCTGAGCTATTGTTTTTGATTTGAAAATAGCTAAAGCCAACAGCGAGCAGCAACGCTACAATATAGCAGTAAAGCGATAGTGCATCAATCAGGTAGATAGAATCCCAGCATGACAGAATCCCATGAAAAAAACCGTCCTACCGTTCGTTTTGTAGTTATTGAGCCAGATCGCGAAGGACAGCGCATCGATAATTTTCTTAGAACCGAGCTTAAGGGAGTGCCAAAAACGCTGTTGTATCGAATTTTGCGTAAAGGTGAAATTCGAGTAAATAAAAAGCGCGTTAAAGCCGACTATAAGTTGTGCGCAGGGGATGAAGTTCGTATTCCACCCGTGAGAGTGGCCGAGCAAGGTGAGTCCATTCCTGTTGGTGTGAGTCTTTCAAATCATTTGGCGGACGCTGTTTTGTACGAAACGGATGCTTTAATTGTTATAAACAAACCATCAGGTCTTGCAGTTCATGGTGGCAGTGGAATCAATAATGGTTTGATTGAGGCGTTGCGGCAGCTGCGCCCAGAGGCGCGTTTTTTAGAATTGGTTCATCGGTTAGATAGAGATACATCCGGTTGTATCATGGTGGCTAAAAAACGCAGCATGTTGCGTTACTTACATGAAGCTCTACGAGAAAAGCGCGTGCGTAAGATCTATCACGCCTTGGTGTGTGGGCGTTGGCCAAATCGTAAGCAGCGAGTCAATGCGCCACTACTGAGAGATGAATTAAAGTCTGGAGAACGGATGGTAAGGGTGGATGCTAGCGGTAAGGAGTCCATTACAGATTTTCGTGTTTTAAGGCGCTTTAGTGATTTTTGCACCCTGGTTGAAGCGAGTCCCTTAACAGGCAGGACCCACCAAATTCGCGTGCATTCTCAGTTTATAGGCCATCCAATTGTGGGCGATGTAAAGTATGGAACAGACGCAGATAATGCCCGAATGAAATCGAAAGGTCTGCGTCGCTTAATGCTACACGCCGCTGAGTTGAGTTTGACATTGCCTGATGGCACAACCTTAAATGTCAAGGCGGATTACGACTCTGAGATGCAGACGGCGCTGCAGGTGTTGGCATTAGAGTCAGTTGATTCTTGAAGGTTAATGTGTCGATTTAAGTGAAAGTATGTATTTAACAATTAAAACTAAGATGATGATTCTGATAGGATCCTTGGTTGCAGTCGTACTCCTGCTGCAAGGAATCTATTTGAATTTAAACAAAGCAGAGTTGATTAGTGATCAGATAGGATTACGAGCCTTGAATTTGGCAAAAGCGGTTGCTGTGATCCCTGAGTTGATCGATGCCTTTGATCTTGAAGATCCTGCAATTGTTATCCAGCCATTGGCGGAGTCCTTGCGTCAGGCAACGGGGGCTGAATATGTTGTTGTGGGTAATCGAGATGAGATACGTTACTCCCATCCCATTCCTGAGCGATTGGGGCAGCGGATGGTGGGGGGGGATAATTACGCCGCATTAGTTGAGGGTGAGTCCTATGTTTCTCGTGCAACGGGCACCTTGGGTGAAGCGATGCGTGGTAAAGTGCCTATTGTTGATGCAAATGGCGATATCATTGGCGTTGTTTCCGTCGGCTTCATGCTTGATAAGGTCGCTAGCGATGTTGATCGTATGCTGTATTTGGGTTGGTTATTTATTGCGTTATCCTTATTAGTTGGGTTTGCAGGAGCGGTTTGGATAGCCAATCATGTCAAAAAGCTTATTTTAGGATTAGAGCCTCACGAAATTGCTCGATTGGTTCATGAAAAGGAGGCAATCCTGCAGTCAATCCATGAAGGGGTAGTCGCAATCAATCGCGAAGGTCGAATTACGGTTTTGAATCAATCAGCAAAACGTACCTTGGGCGTAGAAGGGGAGCAGCCATGTCAAGGGATGCCCGTCGAAGAGTTAGTGCCGAATTCACGTTTATTGGATGTGCTGGTCAGCGGCGAACGTCAGTTTGATCGTGAGCTTTGGATTGGCGATGTCCCAGTAGTTGTAAACCGTGTTCCAATCTTAAATCCTGCTGGCGAGGTTGATGGCGCTGTTTCGACATTTAGAAGCCAAAAAGAGTTGCTTGACGTCTACAGAGCTTTAAAAGAGGCAAGTGCTGATGTTGATCAATTGCGAGAGCAGGCCCATGAGTTTTCCAATAAGCTCTATACAATATCGGGCTTGTTGCAGCTCAATCGTCCTGAAGAAGCCTTGGCACTCATCCATCAAGAAAGTTTGGTGACTCAAAACCAAGTGGCTTTTTTAGTAAGGCATTTAAGCGATCCTGTCATCAGTGCAATGCTGCTTGGAAAAATGATGCGTGCTCGGCACATGGGAATACAGTTTGAAATTGAAGAAAGCAGTTCTATTTCAATGAACTTATCCTTTGAGGGTCAAGATATCTTATTAAAAATAATAAGTAACTTGCTTGATAATGCCTTTGATGCCTCGACACTCTTACCGCCCGTGCTGCCCCAGGTTCGCTTGTTCTTTACGGACTTAGGAGCTCAATTGTTGATTGAAGTTGAAGACAATGGACCGGGTTTGCCTGCAGATCAGTTTGAGTTGATAACGCGACGGGGGTACTCGACTAAAGAGGGACGGCACCGGGGTATAGGTTTGGCGCTAGTCAGGCGCTTAGCTGAAGCAAAAGGTGGTAATATCTATTTAGAAGAATCTGAGTTAGGCGGCGCATGTTTCGTCGTCAGCATTGATAAATCACTCATTAGCCAAAAAGATAATAATCTATGAATGATCGTTCATATAACGTACTAATCATTGAAGATGATTTTAGGGTCGCCGAAATCAACCGTCACTTTATTGAGCAATCCCCTGATTTTGAAGTGATTAAAACCTGTCATTTAGGCAAGGACGCACTTGAATTCTTAAAAAGCCATTCGGATCAAGTCGACCTCGTGCTCTTGGATGCCTATATTCCCGATGTGCTTGGCTTAGAGCTTCTATGGGAGATGCGCAAAGAATACCGCTTGATCGATATTGTCATGATTACAGCTGCAAAGGAAGTGGAAACCATTCAGGAGGCATTAAAGGGTGGGGTGTTTGATTACTTGATCAAGCCAATTGAACAAGCCCGAATGCAGCAAATGCTATCACGCTTTCGGCAGGAACGCGTGCTGCTAAAAGATAAGACTGAATTAAGTCAAGATGAATTGGATCGACAATTAAATCGGAAAATGCGACCCGAAGCATCAATAGATCTGCAAGATAAGCTTCCTAAGGGAATCGATCGTTTGACCTTAGAAAAAGTGTTTAAAGCCTTGCAGGGGGCTACCGAGGCGCAAACGGCAACGGGTTTATCAACCCAGACGGGGGTCAGTCGGTCCACTGCACGCCGATATTTAGAATTTTTGGTTACAGATGGAAAAGTTATCGCTGAGCTTGATTATGGTGAAGTGGGGCGTCCTGAGCGACGTTATCGATTGCTTTAGTGTTCGTGAACAAAATGAACAAAATGACGCTAATGAACATATTTGTATTTATGATCACAAAGTTGTTGAAATAGAAATCTCCGACTAAATTAAGGATGACGTGTTAAATAATGATAAGAAATACTTTGGAGATTCTACATGAATGCTATGTTAAAGCGTCCGATGAAAACCCTGATGGCTGTTGGTGTATCCTTAGGCCTTGCGGTTGGTTTTTCTGCTACGGTTTCTGCAAGTGACTGGAAGCCTACGAAAGCAGTTGAATACATCGCACCAGCGAATCCAGGTGGTGGTTGGGATACTTTGGTTCGTACCACTGCGAATGTGATCCGTGCTGAAGGGTTATCTGATCAAAACTTCGCAGCGATTAACGTCCCAGGTGGCGGTGGCGCAATTGCGTGGGCACAAATCGCGCGTGACAGCAAAAATGACCATAAGCTGTTCGCAACCAGTCCTCCAATCATTCTTGTTCCTTTATCTGGAACGTCTCGTTTCAACCACAAGGATTTTACACCAATCGCACGTTTGATTACCGATTATTCAATCGTTTTAGTGCGTGCTGACTCTCCATACCAAACCGTAAATGACCTGTTCAATGCAATCAAAAACAACTCTCGACTCAGTGTTGGTGGTGGTTCTGCTGCAGGCTCCATGGATCATATTTCCATTGCAGGTGCTGCATCCGTTGCAGGCTTGAAAGCGAGTGATGTCAACTACATTGCCTTCTCCGGTGGTGGTGAAGCCATGACTAACTTGCTAGGTGGACATGTTGAAGCCGTTATTACGGGGGCGGGTGAATCTCTCGGCCAGTTAGAAGGTAACCAATTGCGTGCCCTGGCGGTGTCGTCTCCTGAGCGTATTCAGGGTGCGTTGTCCTCTGTACCGACCTACCAAGAGCAGGGTATTGATTACACCTTCGATATTTGGAGAGGGGTCATGGGGCCTAAAGATATGTCACCTGCGGCTGTCACCTATTATCAAGACTTGTTCGCTAAAATGATGGAAACCGATTCTTGGACTGAAGCAACCACTCGTTTAGGTTGGTTGGATGCGTATCAGAACAGTGAAGAGTTTGGGGCGTTTCTTGACGAGCAGTTAGAGCAGTTCAGTGCTGTCTTAGGTGAGTTAGGCCTTTTACGTCAGTAAACCTATCAGTCATCATTACCGATACAGGGTGACCTGTATCGGTTACGTTCTTTTGCTCGGGTGATCCTATGACTCAACTAAATCCAAACCGCATCATTGCGATATTCCTCTTTTTAATGTCGATTGGCTATTTATGGATGGCTTTTCAGATACCGACGTTTCCAATACCTAGGCCGGTTGACTCAGATGCATTTCCAAAGCTACTAGGGTGCGTCATGATGCTGTTATCTGTGTTCTTGTTCTTTGAAAAGCCAGCCGTGTCTGCAAATCAACAAGAAGAGCCAGAGCAAGTTCTCAGCTTTACGAAGCGCCCAGCGGTACAAGTTGCGGGCACCGCAGTAGCGGTTGTGATCTATGCTTTCACAATTGAGCCCTTAGGCTTTTTACTCTCATCAATATTGTTGGGGTTTGGTTTGGCTTTTTGGTATGGGTATCGTAAGCATACCGTTAATCTAGCCACGATGGCGACGATTGTTCTGTCGCTGTATCTACTGTTAAACAAGGTGATGGGTATTCATTTGCCGCAGGGTATTTTGCCACTGTAAGCCAATGCCTGTTGTATGACTTTAATTCAGGTGGACATCTTTCATCATGGAATCACTTAACGATCTTATCTATGGGTTTGGCATTGCGCTGGATCCAATGAATCTTATGTATGTGTTTGTCGGCGTATTTGCCGGAACACTTATTGGTATGTTGCCAGGTTTGGGGCCCATCAGTGCATTGGCTTTGATGATTCCGATTACCTTTAATATGTCGCCTGCCAGCGGTCTTATTTTAATGTCGGGCGTCTATTATGGAGCGATCTTTGGCGGCTCCACATCATCCATTCTATTAAATGCGCCCGGTGTTGCGGGGACTGTTGCCACCTCATTTGATGGCTATCCAATGGCAAAGCAGGGCCTGGCAGGTAAGGCGCTGGCTATTGCTGCTTATGCCTCGTTTGTGGGCGGTACAATTTCTGTTGTTGGGTTAATGTTAATTGCGCCATTACTGTCGAAAGTTGCGGTCAGTTTTGGCCCAGCAGAATACTTTGCGCTAATGGTTTTGGGATTAACGGCGGTTGTCAGTCTGTCAGACAAGTCGTTAGTGAAAGGACTGATCGCAGCGGTTGTGGGTATCATGATTTCAATCATGGGCATGGATTTGCAAACCGGGACTGAACGCTACACATTTGATAGTATTCACATGCTTGAAGGGATTGATTTTCTAGTCGTGGCCTTGGGAATTTTCGCCCTTGCAGAGGTGTTTTATATGCTTCTTAAGGGCTCTAATAAACCACAAGAGCGCAATGTGATTGGTTCTCTAAAGTTATCTAAAAGTGAAGTTAAAGAAATTGCAGCCCCCATTGGTCGTAGCTCTATTTTAGGATTCTTTACGGGTGTTCTGCCTGGTGCGGGTGCAACCATTGGCTCTTTCCTTGGCTACAGCATGGAAAAGCGTTTGGCAAAAGACGGTGATACCTTCGGTAAAGGGAATATTAAAGGTGTTGCGGCGCCAGAAGCTGCAAATAATGCCGCGTGTGGTGGTTCATTCGTACCTTTATTGACACTAGGTGTGCCCGGCTCAGGCACAACCGCTGTTCTTTTAGGTGCTTTGTTGGTCATGGGTGTAACACCCGGTCCTATGATGCTTGAACAGAGACCAGACGTGTTCTGGGGCGTTATTGCCAGTATGTATATTGGTAATATTTTCCTACTGGTGCTAAACCTACCCTTGATTCCTTACATTGCGCGTATATTGGATGCGCCAAGACCCTTGCTTTTAGCCTTGATCCTAATCTTCTGTATGATAGGTGTGTATGGCATTAGCTTTAGTACATTTGACTTGCTAATGCTGCTATTGTTCGGTTTGATAGGTTTGGTCATGAGACTCTATGGTTTTCCGGCAGCGCCACTAATTCTAGGCTTGATTTTGGGTGCTTTAATGGAGGAGTCAATGCGCCGTGCCTTGCAAATTTCAGGTGGTGAGTGGTCAATTTTTATCGATAAGCCTATTTCACTGACTTTGCTTGCGATTGCGTTGTTTTCATTAACGGCACCTATGATTAAAACGGCAATTAAGCGTGCTCGCTCTGCATAACTGATCCAACTCAATAGAAGAACCTTTCTCTTGGCGTTATAATAACGCCATATAGAGAAAGGTTTTTTTATGACTATGAAATCCGCTTTAGACGAAATTAATCAGTTCTTACCTTGTGAAACCCCCGATGCTTGGATTGAAGAGGCCGCTAAGCCAGAAAACCTGGCCTTGCTTTTGACCGATCACGCCCACTGTGAGAAAAAAGCCGCTTCAACTGCCATGACGCTAATGTTTCGTTACGTTGATCGCCCTGATTTGCTGAACAAAATGTCACGTCTTGCTCGTGAAGAGTTAATTCACTTCGAACAAGTTTTGGCGATCATGCATGAGCGAGGCTTTGAATACGGTCACATGACACCTGCTCGTTACGCTGCAGGTTTAAGGCAATATGTTAGAACGTCAGAGCCGGGTCGATTAATTGACGTGTTGATTATTGGTGCTTTTATTGAAGCAAGGTCATGCGAGCGGTTTGCCAAATTGGCACCTTATTTAGATGAGCCTTTGGCAAAGTTTTATCGCTCTTTGCTAAAATCTGAGGCGCGCCATTATCAAGACTATCTATTCTTGGCGGAAAGCTATGCAGGTGAGCCAATTGATGAGCGAGTGGCTTTTTTTGCGCAGGCTGAAAAAGAATTGATAGAGGCGCCTGACGAGGAGTTCCGTTTTCATAGTGGACCTCTAATTCGCCAAGACGCCGCTTAACTTAAGCCGATACCGGAAATTCAAAGCGGATGAGTTGTAGTTGTTGCTCATCCGCTTGTAAATACCATCCTGCTTGATCCCAGTCTCCTAGCACCCAGCGTTCTCCTTGGCCATCTTTAACTTGGTTTGGGTGGTGTGCAGGCCGGTGGGTGTGGCCATGAATGAGATGATCGACGTCAGCGCTAACAAACGTTTCTCTAACGGTCTCTGGACTAACATCCATGATTGAGTAAGCCTTTTCAGCGCCTCGACTTTGGCTTTCGGCCCTAAGTGATTTTGCAATTGCAATCCGTTCCTGCAAAGGCTTGCTTAGAAACGCATGTTGCCAACTTGGATCTCTAACCACAGACCGGAACTGCTGGTACTCGGTGTCTTCAGTGCACAGTTGATCGCCATGCATGAGTAAAGCCATTTGACCATTGGCAAGCTGAAGGGGATATGACTCAGGCAATAAGTGGATATTGGCTTGGTCTAACCATTGTGTTTGCACCAAGAAATCTCTATTGCCATGTTGGAAAAAAATGGCGATATTTTGGTGCTCTTGTAACGCTTGAAGCGCAGCGATCAATTTCTCGGCCCCCGGGAGGGGGGCGTCATCGCCAATCCAATATTCAAAAATATCGCCCAGCAAATATAACTCAGTTGCATCTTGCGCTACTTTGTCAAGAAACCACAGTAGCCCTTCAAAGATATCTGGGCGCTCAGGTTGTAAATGCAGATCTGATATAAAAAGCTGTTTCTTTGGCATTAAGACTTTTCAATCACAACGGCTTTGGTGATGATGACATCTTCAGTCGGTACATCTTGGTGTCCTGCTTTAGATGCGGTTTTAACTTTCTTGATTTTATTAACCACTTCCATTCCATCAACGACTTTGCCAAATACTGCATAACCCCAGCCTTCCATTGTTTTAGCGCTGTGATCTAAGAAGGTGTTATCCGAAACGTTGATAAAAAACTGAGCAGATGCAGAATGCGGATCCATAGTACGCGCCATGGCTAAGGTTCCCGTTTTATTGGATAAACCGTTATCGGCTTCATTTTCAATGGATTCGCGTGTTTTTTTAGAAATCATGCCAGGCTCAAAACCACCACCCTGAATCATAAAATTATCAATAACACGGTGAAAAATGACACCATCATAAAAGCCTTCTTTAACATACTGCTCAAAGTTTGCTGCCGTTTTTGGCGCTTTTTCGTGGTTCAGCTCAATGGTGATATCGCCATGGTTTGTATGCAGTAAGATCATGTTCGTATTCCTGATGGGTTATTAGAATCTATAATTATACCTAAGTCGTGGATATCTGCATTATTTTGATGGCTGTTGTGTCCGAATCCAATTTAATGCAGAGCGTCCAGCATGTTGTCCTGTAGCAAAACATGCCGTTAACAGGTAACCGCCTGTTGGCGCTTCCCAGTCGAGCATTTCACCTGCACAGAAAAAGCCGGGACATCTAGACAACATAAAATCCTCATTCACGTCTGAAAGTTTGACTCCACCGCTGTGCTGATGGCTTCATCTATGGGGCGAGGAGTGGTTAACTGAATAGGGTAATGCTTTAGACAAGCTGTGATTTCTTGCGCATTTCGCATGGCTTCCGTACTTAAACGGTCTCTCAGTAGATCGATAAAGACGGGTTTCAGCCCTAAGCGCTTGAGGTGGCTATTGATGGATCGAGAGCCTTGAGGTTTGTTCATATCTTTTAGTAGATCTTTGAATGGGCGGTCTGGCATGAGGTCTAAATAAAGGTCAGCGACGCCCTTAGCAATAATTTTTTCGCGCAGAGGCGAGGAGGCCGCATAAATTAAGCTGCCCTCAAGTCCATATTTAGCAATCAGCAGTTCACCTTTACGTTGCCACTTAATACCCTTGTTATCTTCAAATGTCAGAGTCACACCCTTGAGTGGAGTGCCAGAGTGGCGGTCTTGAAGAATAGAGCTCCACTTGCATTCAAAGCCGCAGTTGCTGGGTTTAAAGGGGGCGATTTCAATCTGTTTGTCTTTTAGCAACTCAACCCACTGGCCATCTGAGCCCAGCTTGCGCCAACTGCCGCCACCTGTCGCTAGAATGACAGCGTTTGCAGAAACATGTTGAGTACCCTGTGGGGTTTCGAAGCGAAGCGCCTGCTTTGTGTCATCCCATCCAACCCAGCGATGACGTGTGTGAAACTCCACCCCTTGATGCTTTAGACGCTCTATCCATCTTCGCAGAAGGGGGGCTGCTTTCATCTCGCTTGGAAATACCCGTCCAGATGAGCCCACAAACGTTTCAATACCAAGACCATGACACCAATTAACCAGATCATTCGGAGTGAATGCATTTAACGCGGTTTGAAGATTCGGTTGAGCTTCTGCATAACGCTTGCAGAATTGCTCAAAGGGTTCCGAGTGGGTGATGTTGAGGCCACCGCGACCTGCCATCAGAAACTTTCTTCCAACCGTTGGCATGGACTCATAGAGACTCACTTTCAAGCCCTGAGTTGCCAGCGTTTCCGCTGCCATAAGTCCAGCAGGGCCGCCGCCTATAACAACGGCTGTAACAAACGCACTCTCTGTCACTTTTGTATCCATATAAATTAACTGATAATTTAAGAGCGCTGTCATCGCAATACTCGCTTAATGGCGCCTCTATTGAATGAGATTAAAACACAAATTTGCTCGATAATGAGTATGAAAATCCCAAAAAACGCTCACGTTGGGTTGACCTTCCAACGCATTAATTGTTTTAATGTCCGTTTTACAACAAGGAAGTCGTCGTTGCTTCATGGATGAGCACTCTCTTTTTTGCTGAGCCTAATCGCTGCCAGCCCCGCTTTTCCATGAGCATCAGTCCTGCTAAACAGTAGGTTACATTGATGTATTCACAAAAAAACCGCTTACTCGCCATCGATACACCTCTCGGTGAAGACGCTTTTTTATTGACTCGAATAGAAGGCGAAGAGGCGATGTCGAGCCTCTTTTCATTCGAAATCGAACTCTACTCCGAACGCGCATCGGTGAAGGCCGCCGACATTGTCGGCCAAAATGTCACGCTTAAAATCATGCAGACCGATGAGGAGGGGCTAAAAACGGATGCCTACACCTTTATCAATGCTCATGTTCGACGCTTTCGGGAAGAGGGTCAGCAACTCCAACATCTGCGCAGTTATCGTGCAGATGTGGTGCCTTGGCTCTGGTTTTTAACGCAAACCAGTGACTCAAAAATATTCCAAAATAAAGACATACGTCAGATTGCCAGTGAGGTCTTTGCGGACAATGGCTTTAATGATGTTGAGTTTCGCTTATTCGGCCAACACCCAGTACGA
>NZ_AONB01000009.1:0-133896 GCF_000585235.1 Nitrincola nitratireducens
TCTTCCCTAGTATCTTTGTAATGCCCTGTCGCAAGCAATAATAATAGCTGATCAGCAAGCGTATAGTTTTTTTGATCTGTAGCCGTTTCAGGAGGCTGACATAGTGGCTCATTTTTCAAGGGGTGGTTTAAATTTTTTAACAGTATGTCAAACAAATCGACACCTGATAATTTTTTAGCATTATTGTCCGAGTAAATATCTTGCTCAGTGGCATAAACTGATCTAAACGTATTTTTAAAATATTCTCTCAACAATACTGAAAGGACATAGTTCGGAAATATTTTTACCGTGTGATTCGGAAAGTTCAGTGGGTATTCTAGACATAATAAATCCTTTTATGCTTTGTAGGTTATGATCATGATTTTTACAGCCATTAAGACTGACCAGATCAACATTAATATTGTTCAGATTATTTTTATAGTCGATAAGATATGCATTATTGATAACCATCAACGATGATTTTAAATTACTGAGTTATTGTAAAACTGGGTAGACAGTGTTTCAAAATTGAGATATCAATCTTTAAGATCGACTAAATAACATAACAGAATTGATGTATTCTACTCTTGCTTTATTAAAGATTTCTTTACAGTGACTCACAGTCGTCAGGTACGCTATTGAGCTATGTTCAATTTCAAATGCTTCTCTAACGCAACTTGCATCACGAAAAGCTTCCCATAAAGACTGCTCTATGTCAAAGAGCTCTATTAGCTCCATCCCTAATTCGTGGTCAGGCTGGTACGATAGAAGGGTTTCATTTTTCCACACTTCAATTACTTCAGCAAGAAGCTCATTAGACTCCTTTAAATTATTTTGAGTACATTTATCTACCTGAGCGCTTGTGATAATGCTCTTACAATGTAAATAACCATTACCAGTATGGCTCTTGACTTCAGCGATGCTGAATGAAAAAACATCACTTAAAAAAAACATCAACAGCAACAAAAATAATACTTTTTCCTTGAATTTTAAAAATAAAATACTCATACCTCCACCCTACTGCCTTTTTCGCTGTCTCAAATAATTAGCACGTCTGCGTCCAGCTTCATACCGCCTGATAGCAGGCGTATTTTCAATATAATAGATTAGCTCGTCAAAACTATTATTCATACCTGCTCGCATTGGGTTTGGACCTCGAGTGAATCCTTGGTAAACAAAGTCAACTAACACATCTCTAATAGCTGGATGTAAACCGCACCAATCAACTCTATTTTGTTGTAGGGAAGTCCATTTTCTGTAATTTCTTTTTGCACGAACTTCATAAGTTGGATATATGTTATCAAACAACTTAACTTGTTGTTGGTGCGTTATTGCTCCGATACTATCTTTATTGTTTTCAACAAAAATTCTAGCAGCCTCACCTATGAGCCCTGCCCCCTCTGCAATGGCCTGTGATTTATGAGCGCTAATCCCAGCATCCACCATATCATTCAAAACGTCTAAACGGAAGCGTTGCCCTAAATCATATCCTCGCCCAATAGTGATACCAGAAGCTGCATTGCCAGGCCAATGTATGACACGACTAAAATATGCAGAGTTTTCAATATCATTACCTTCTGCATCAAAAGTTAACTGTCCTTTCTTTACGATCATACCCATCTAATCAAAACCTAGACTTTTCATATAATATTAATTCATTAAGAATACTGAAATTCACATATACTTTTATGATCGCTACACTTCATGATTTCAGGCTTTAATCCAACATAAATTATGTCCGGATTAATATGCAAAAGCTCCTATCGCTTCCGGCTTAGAGCTGTTCTATTATGAAGATTTTCGACAATATCAGTCATATATAAATAACTACATCTTTAATAAAAGGCTTTGAAACCTAAGTTCCAAAACCTTTTTTTTATTCTATTGTGCATCTATCTATGTCACGTCAATAGACGCACGCTAGAGTCAATTGATTAAAGCTTGATGCCCAACGCGATATCGTAACCCGCTGGTACGCTGCCTTCTGGACGATGTGCTTCATTCCATGGAGTGTACTTCATCTCAATCTTAGTGAAGTTAAGCGTAATAGACTCCTGAGGACGATTATCTTCATCCGCTGAAACACTGTACCCACTTACAAGTGTATTTGTGAGTGTGTATTCCATGTAGGTTTCTACACCATTTGGACTTGTTTGCACCAAATGGATCAGCGCTGTTTTCCCTTGACCGACACAGGCTTCAGAGAAGAAAACAGGAGATGTTTTATCCATTTTGGTGGTCAGAGTAATTTCACTGATGTGAGGAGAGGTAGACTCACGATCTTTACCTTGACCTGTTTTTGTGGACAGGGTACGACTCACATTCCAGTTCATTGAATCACACTCAACCCAGTTTTTATGAGTTGATTCAGTCACATCACCTTCTAAGCCATCAATCTTTAAATATATAGCCATGTAAACATCCTTATAGTTTCACATTTTAAATGGTGTTACGTGTACTCATGTATGAGTCAGTAACGTCATTGATAATAGATACACGACTACTCACAACATGTATCCCTCCTAAAACCCACCCTGTAGTGCGACTTGCATTACAACGCAGAGTTATTTTTCACCTATAGATCCATCTCTTGCTAAGGGTTTCCCTAGCAATGGGATTAAATATGTTGAATCTTTACGATTGATCGGATTTAAACTTGATGGCCTCTTGGAAGTATCCTTCGTGCCCACAATCCATCTGGTGATGACAAAAATCCGAGTTAAAAGAGAACTTTGCAAACCAGTTCCGATCCACTTCTGGAATCTGATTAATCTTACGCGTACTGTAACCAAACTGACTTAATCCAAATACACCCAGTTCGGATATAAATAAACGCCCCTGTTCAACTCGGTAATCTTCGCCTCTTTCGCCATTAACACAAACCTGACGCCAGTCAAATGCGACACCCTGCTTAACTTGAACTTGAGCCGTGAGGTGTATGGAGTTTGAAGCACATCCAGACTCGATGTTCTGTAAAACGGATTGTGCATAAGCACGTAATCCTTGAACACTCGAGTCATAACCTTGGCTTGCCGCTGAATCTGTCAGGACAAGCAAACGCAGTTGTCTGAATTGGTTCAATTGCAAACTGGACTCTACAGGAGCCCATACCAACACATTACCGTGATAACGAGGATGCGATTGCATGTCCTTCGGTTGATAGTTCTCAGGTAACGCAAACCTGAAATTATGTTTAATATCCTTTGCCGAAATCAACGTCGTGTCTGCAACTGCAATGCCGGATAACGCTATCGATGTCCATACTAGACTGAGTAAACGCGTTTTCATTCGCCCCCTCCATTCACGGCAACACCCAACTGCCCCTGATCATCAACCGTGATCTCCAACGAAATTAACTCAACACCACTGCTAAGATGATTCAGTAGGGTCAGTGAGAGTCGGGGCAGCAGTTGTTTCTTAATAATGTGGATAGCATTTCGTGCCCCTGTATCCACTTCTTGGCAACGGGAGACAATCGCTTTTACCACCTCCACACCGTAAAGTAATTCAATACCGTGTTCCATGCGCATGCGTTGGACGACTCGATCTAACTGCAATGCCACAATTCCTTGCAGTGCCTCATCCTGCAAGGGTAAATACGGGATAATGCTCAGACGCCCTAAGAATGCAGGCTTGAAGTAATGCAACAATTCGGGTTTGATCAGGCCATCAATTTTGTCAAAATCTTGGTCCGCCTCAGAGTCATGATGCCATGCCGTAAGCGTCTCGGTACCCGCATTAGAGGTCATGATAATCAGTGTATTGCGAAAATCGATATCACGCCCCTCCCCATCTTTTAACATTCCTTTATCAAAGACTTGATAAAATATATCTTGGATCCCAGGGTGGGCCTTTTCAATTTCATCCAACAAAATTACGCTGTAGGGTTTGCGTCTAACAGCTTCGGTTAACACGCCACCTTCCCCATAACCGACATATCCCGGCGGAGCACCCATCAACAAGGATACTTTATGCTCCTCTTTATATTCTGAGAGGTTAATGACCGTTAGGTTTTGCTCGCCGCCATACATCAAATCCGCCAACGCCAGCGCCGTTTCAGTTTTACCCACACCACTTGTTCCACAAAACATAAACACCGCTAGAGGCTGATTCGGGTCTGCCAACCCAGCTCTGGAAACACGAATACTCTCGCTAACACGATCCAGTGCATGGTCTTGTCCAACAATCCGCTTTCCTAACTCCTGGCGCAAAGACATCACTCGCATGAGCTCATCCGATAGCATTTTACCTGCAGGAATACCCGTCCAAGCTGAAACGACCTCTGAAATAACGTGCTTATCAACATGAGGGCGAATCAGTGGAGCTTCACCCTGAATCTCGTTCAACTCGTTTTGCAGGAGGCTTAACTCCTCCAAAAGAGAAGCTTTTTCGAGTTCTTCACCCAACAACGCGTTACGAATCGAAATCATACGATCAACACGCGTTCGCTCATCATGCCAACGCTGAAGGATTTCGGTTTCACGTATTTCGAAGCTCGCGAGCCTTTCATTTAAACCAGCGAGCGTTTGCTGCTCAGTACCATACAAAGCTTGTTCGCGCTCAAGACGCTGCACCTGAACTCGCAAGGCCTCCATTTCGCCCTGTAAGTCTTCAAGTATGGAGGGATGGCGTTGATACTGCATACTGACTCGCGAACACGCCGTATCCAACAATGAAATACCGACATCAGGAAGCTGGCGACCGCTAATATAGCGTTTGCTAAGGGTAACCGCTGCCTCTATCGCCTCGGCTAACACAATCACCCCATGGTGTGTTTCAAATCGACTGGCAACGGCTCGCAACATTGCACAAGCAACCTCAATCGATGGCTCTTCAACTTTAACCACCTGAAAGCGTCGAGTGAGTGCCGCATCTTTTTCAAAAAAGCGCTTATACTCTGCCCAAGTAGTTGCGGCCAGGGTTCGTAACTCACCTCGTGCTAATGCGGGCTTTAAAATATTGGCCGCATCCCCCTGCCCGTTCGATCCACCCGCTCCCACCAACGTATGTGCTTCATCAATGAATAAGATCACGGGTACCGATGATTGTTTAACCTCGTCCACCACAGACTTCAAACGCTGCTCAAACTCTCCTCGAACACCCGCTCCCGCTTGCAATAGGGTTAAATCGAGTACTCTGATCGCCACTTGTTTTAAAGAATCAGGCACTTGTCCAGCTACAATACGCAATGCCAAGCCTTCCACTATGGCCGTTTTACCCACACCAGCCTCACCCGCCAGTAATGGATTGTTTTGTCGGCGACGGCATAAAATATCAATAACCTGTCGCACTTCAGATTCTCGCCCTATGACAGGATCTATGTCACCAGCACGTGCACGCTCAGTTAGATCGAGTGTATATCGCTCGAGCGCGGACACTTTTTTCGGCATTTCTGGCATTTGACTTGAGTGATTATCAACGGAAAGCTCTGCTTGATCGACTGAAGAGCCTTGTTCAAACTCTTGTCGTGCAAGCCAATGCCCTTCTCTCACAATACGATCTAAATCAACCCTGTCTAAAAAACGACAGCGGGAAATGATTAATAAACGTAAAGACTCTTCTCGAAATAAGACCACAAGGCAAGCCGCAGATGAAATAGCAGGCAGACCATATTCCAGACTGGACAGCATCCAAGCTTTTTTAAAAATATCAATAACTTGTGAAGAGAATGATGGCGCATGGTGATTGCCTTGATCAAAGTGAGCAATGGAGTGTTCCATCGCTTCAATCATTAACGTGGCATTCAATTGATAAGGGGCTAACAAGACAGCTAAGGAATTGGTTTCGGTCCGCAGCAAACCAATGACTAAATGCTCAAGCTCAACAGAGTAATGTCGATGTCCGACCGCAACAGATGCCGCCATTTCAACACCTTGACGAGCGGTATCCGAGAGTTTGCCAATCAATGCCCTTGCATCCATATTTAATTCCCTTTATCGAGGTTGATAATCACAGTTTTATCTACGTCTATGTCGGACTCTGCTTCAGCAGAAACCGTTTGAAAATCTTCATTCACCGTTGACGAGCGATCTGATATTTCAAAGTTCAGACTATTCTCAAAGAAGTTTTCTAACTGCTCGGCAAGATCATTAAACTGCATATTCAACACGCCCACTTCATCCGTCGAATCAACAGGTAAGCGCGTGTAAAAATTGCCTGCATAGAGATTTTGTAGGGCGGAACTCACAGACTGAACTTTATTGAAAAAGTTTTTATAGACCAAATACAACACTGAGGTTACCAACAAGCAAATTAATACAACAAAACCAATCAGGTAGGATAAGGTTTTATTCGCTATGTGCTTGATTTGACTGGGCTGCATACCGACCTGAAGACGTCCTAACACCCTTTGTGCGTAGCTAATTTGAGTTGAAAACAAATATAAATCAGCCTTGGACTCACCTAATGAGTAATGATAAACATCATTTTTTGAGGGCGAAGCAGCCTAACCACTCCTTCAGGAAAAGATCTTGGATTGCCGACAAGATTTGAATCCGTGGATGCTATAACAATCCCTTCGTTATCAAGTAAATGTAAGTAAACTATCTCGTCTGCACTTGAAAAACGACTGATAATCGCATTCATAGAGTCTCGGTCATCTAACAATACAGGTTCGGAAAGGTGATCATGCATCTGTGAAATGTACATATCACCATACGAAATCAGAGTGCTTTGCAAACTATTCGTTAATTGACTCAAGGTAAAATAGAGCAACACTGCGCATAAAAGCCCGATAGAGCTGGTAATTAGACAGGTATGACGCCAGGTTGTGCTCATTTTTATATTAAATAAAGAGTGGGCTTGCGTTCGGGTCTCAGCTCGAAGCGCCTCCACCTGTTTTAATAATTCTGTCGCAGATCGATACCGAAAAGCCGGATTCTTATGAAGCAGTTTTCGAATTATTTTTTTAAGTGTGGGTGGTATTCGTTTAGAACTAAGGTCAACATCTGATTCTTGAATCAGTGTATCTAAATCCTTTAGTGTACTGGCCTGGAAGGGCAATTTTCCAAAAACCAAATAGTATATTAAAACACCTGTTGAATATAAGTCACTCTGAACGGTAGGGGTATCGCCCTTAAGCTGTTCGGGTGCCATATATAAGGGTGTGCCTATGACAAAGGCATCTTCTATTGCATTTGATTCATTAAAATATGCCACACCAAAATCGGTTAACTGGACATACCCCTCTTCATTGATCAATATATTACTTGGCTTTATATCTCGATGATAAATACCCTTTGAGTGGGCATGCTCAATCGCTTTAAGAAGTTGTGACACGATATCAAGTATTTTTTCCATCGGTGGATCCGGATTATCCACCAACCAAGACTCTAGATTCTGAGAAGCAAAGTATTGCATTAAAATAAAATGCAGCTGATCAATTTGCCCCAGATCAAAGATGGAAACAATATTGGGATGATGAAGTCGACCCGACAACTGTATCTCGTTAAGAAACAAGTCAACTCTATGATTTTCTTTAGAAAACTCAGGCTTTAAGAGTTTAATGGCCAACTCTCGTTGGAGCTTAGGGTCATACGCCAGATACACCTGGGACATGGCACCTTCACCTAACATCCTTATAAGCTGGTATCGTCCCAATGACTCCATTTCTAAACTCGTTCCCTAAAGTTAATTTGCTAACATAAAGACTATGTTCGCAGCATCCGATGCATTCGCTGTGTTTTTGAGCCACGAATTATAACCTAACCTGATTGGATTGGTAACCCCTTTATTTGTTAAATTTAAAGGGGGTATTTCCTTCGCCTTGAGAACGGGTTGTAATGAGACATCATAACCGATACCTAAATACTGCAGGCATACATTAAGCACACGCTTATATAAAGTAGCATCGGGCTGCAAGGACTTAAACTCTTCATAATCAAGTGGGTCAGTCGTAATCAATAGGCTTCGATTACCATCTACAATTTCTGTACCTAAAACACAATCCTCTCCTAATCGGACAGAATTCTGACCTAACCTATTACGCTCAGATTTAGACAAAGAATAATGTTGGGCATAGAACTGTGTTATCTTTACGTTAACCCCAATAACTTTAGTTAATATCGCGTTTAAGCCAACAAGTGTTTTTCGTTGGTGCGAAAAGTAACCACAAAAATAGTTTGATATTTGATGTAGAACGGGCTCAGTTTCAAACAGATGAGCATGAGATCCGGCAAAGCCTGCAATAATATCCTGTCCACGAAAAGATGAACTTTGAGCAAGTCGCTGCCGTCTCTCATGAATAAAAGGGTATCGATTGCGATTCCACGCTGCTAGAAGAAAGCTTAGTGTACGACTGTTCACGGCATCTAGAAACGACTTTAAAGCAGAGTCCCCTTGCCGCAGTCGCTGCTGAATGAGTTCGGTATAAAATGGGGGTAACACTCCATTCGCGCCATAAAATCCAAAAGCACTCACCAATAGATGAAGTTGCTTTGGCTGCTCTGGCTCTACTTTGACATCGAGTACACTCTGCGTTCGAAAGCACAATTCTGGGGCCTGAGAAAAACGAATGAATTCATGATCCAATGGCTGATCGGAGGGTGAAAAGCCAGGGTTAGGGCCAGTCGTCTCAGCATACACACATTCAGCAAGCCGAATAAATTGATAAAAATCATACTCTACCGGGCGATAGCGCAAATAAAAGTTTAAATCAAACATTGATCACCCGTTCTTGGTGGCCAAGAGTAAACGCACTCCTCATGCTGATTGAAACTGACATCTAATTGAGTAAAAGAATTAATTTGGGTATACAACGCCAAAAACCGTTCAAGCACCGAGCAAAAGAGAAATGCGCTCGCGCCCGGAAAGTCATGGGCATTGAGCTTGATATGAAAACGGTGTCCACGACTGAAAAAAAAGACTCCTGATGCTGACACAACCCGTTTCATTTCCATATCGACAGATGCGACCGAAAGGCTATCGATCATTTTTCGCGTTTCCGGACTGTTCTTAAAATCATAAAGCGATAAAATTTCTTTTAGCACCCGCCCTGCAGTTCCCTCTTTGCCCAAACTCAAATAATTCAAGTTAAGATGAGATATTAACTTCCAATGCTGCCCTTTTTGATGGTCAAAGCTCGCAGGTTTAAAGGCCAAAAGTGTTCTTGCCTTTTCGATTCCAGGTTTTGTTTCCGCTAAGGTTAATGATTTAAGCTTTCCAGACTTCCAAAGCTGATGAGGGCAGTTCCCATTGGTCACTAGGCAATCTAGAAACAATAGAGCCGTATCATCTGAAAGAATATCGAGAGGAAGGTTATGCAGTGAAATCGACAACTCACCACCTTGCAATTCACTTGTTGACGTTTCTTGGTGCAAATGCCAAAAAGGGCGGCTTAAGTCATCAACATCAGCACTACCATCAAAGTCAAAAAAGCGCTTTAATTTAAGAGGTAGGTTTTGTTTATTGGAAAGAGTGACCGTTTTCACAGTATAGACCTGAGTCGCCTCTGGATCTCTCGAATCAGCGACCACTGGATAGGATGTGCGCGTATGGGTAAGACGAACACTCTCTGCTAGCTGGGAATACAGGTTTATAATTGGCGTCGCATACAGTTGAAAATGCGAGGCCTTTACGTGCGGCGCGATTTCGTCGTAGGCATTTTTCAGATAAAAGAATAGACTAAAGCGTGTCGTTTTAAGCTGCATACGCCGCAGTGCAGAGAGATCAAGCTCGAAAAACAGAAATTTTTCAGGAAAAACGAAAAACTCCGACAATAAGCGATAGCCGGGTGAAGACTGCTCCGAATATGCCCATGCCGCTTCCTCATCCTTGAAACCCACCGCCTGTATGCCTGATAAATCAAGCCTCATCGGATGAACGTCAACTTCTGATTCGGCCATCACCCATGAATGAACCTGGTTAAACAACAACTCATAGAGTGGGTATGCAATGTGCTTAGGAGCATTCAAATAGATCCGCACGCGTTCAAGTGGCATGGAGTCTATTGATTGCGTATCCAGTCCCGCTATATCAAACTCAAGATGCAGCAAGCCAGAGATCTGTTGAAGCTGAGCTATTTGAGGGGCAGCAAAAGGCGCTGACTGCAAAGACGCTTGACAGAGTCTAAGTGGTAAAACATCAACATCATAGAGTGTTGTAAAACGACAGGTCTTCGTTTCTGAAACTCTGCCATCTAACGCACTTCCCCTTGGAATATTCACAGGTGCTGACATATCAGACTCAGACTCAAAGCAAATAACCGAATGACTGGGGATAGGCTTCAGATAATGCGGATAAATCAAATCAAAGACTGACTGCGTTAACTCAGGATAGTCATCTTCTAACTTGGCACGTATACGCGCATTCAGTAATGCGGTTGCTTGAATCAAGCGTTCAACATGCGGATCACGCCCTCCTTGATCCGTCATCTGCAACCTGTGCGATATTTTGGGGTATTTTTGAGAGAAAGCCTGCCCAACTCGCTCAAGGTAATGCAATTCTTTTTGATAATAATCAATAAGTTCTTTTTTCATCATGATCGACTCAACCTAAACCGCTTCACGACAGGGACAAATGCTGCATTGAACATGATCAGTTCCGCACCATCACTGAGCAGCAGCATCGCATCAATTTGAAAGGCTATTTGTGCCTGACTAAAGGCCGACTCTTTAATGGTCACTTTTACACCCGTTAAGCGAGGCTCGTTTGTCGCCAGTGTTTTGATCAGTACTTGACGCAAATGCTCTAAGCTTTCTTTTGAAGCAATATTGATGGTTGAGAAATCAACAACACCAAAGCTAAGCAATTGATCAAACGCAACGGATTCGTAGAACTCAACGTTCATTTTTGAGTTCAGCAGTCTATCCACATCGGACAACACAGAATCGATATACGTTTGAGTTTGCTGCCTCGGAGAAAGAGGCTGCTCGACAAGCTGTTCAGGCTCATCATCAAAAAAACTGGTTAGAAACGTCTGCGACATGAACATCCTCTGTTGTTGAATTCGATAAGACATTAAATAGGTTTCGAAATATCGGTTGAGAAAAATACCTCTGTCTCAACACACTCCAGTTGATAATGCGGTGATAGTTTTACAGCACATTTAAACACCCCGGCTTGCCCCGCAAGCTCAAACACCTGAACATCGACCTCTCGCAGCGGATATTTAGCCAGTAAATGCTCAGAGGCATCACTTGTTGACATGGTGTAATTAAGCAACCATCCCTTAAGGTACGACTGACACTCGTCTGCTGACGTAAAACTACCTACTTTGTTTCGCATCAAAATCTTCAAGTAGTGTGAAAAACGTGACACGCACAAAACATACTGAAGCTGAGCGGCGTACTTGGCACTTTCATTTGGAGCTTTAGCCTCTAAACTGGGGGGGCTATGGAGACTTGGCGCGGAATAAACAATCGATTGATCACTGTTTGTTGTCGAGGTTAAGCTAATAAAGCCTATATCTGCCAACATTAATGACAACTCATCGTGAACCAGTGTTTCTGTTTGTAAATAAGGATAATCATCAACCAAACTACTTAATCCACTGACATGCGGATGCAAAGCAGCCTTGTGAAACCGCATTCCGCAGATCTCGGCCAACCATCCTGTTGACTCAAAGCATTTGGCGAGGACCTTCCCTATCGGATACACCGCACTCATCCAAGTGATATTCTCAACCTGACGAGAGCTCAGCGTTTCATTCAGCATAAACCCATTTTTTGACTGCCAATGAATGGGGGTATCAATGACCATCCTTGGCAAAGCCATTGCGATAAATCGTGCATCGGGATGCGCTCTAAACTCATTCCATTTAACAAATTTATGCTGCTGATAGGTACTATGTGCGTTAATTCTCCCTGAAAGATTTTTGAAAGAATCAAGATCTAACAGCTCAGGGTTGGCGCCAAGGATAAAGGGGCAAAAGGCAGCCGCAGCTATTTGTGATAAGGAATACAAATACCCAATGTATGTGTTTAGAGCTGATTGGGTCGGGAGGTCAATTGGATGGTCACAAAGCATAACACCAAAGGGCATTCCGCCTGCACTACCAAACTCTTGACTGTAAACCTTGTCAAAGATCTGACTTTGATCGAACTCCATAGAGCACTCAAAGTCTTTTAGCAACTCGGCATAGGATATGTCTAGCATTCTGACAATCACTGAGGTAGTTGCCGTTTCATCTAACAAATACGCAAGCCCATACCACCCGGACTTTAATGCCTTAAAGTCCGGGTGCGAGACGATTTCATGGAGCAACTGGTTTATCCGATCGTCAATGGCAGCAATTAAAGTACTTAACTCAATCTGCTTCGATGTTAAAAAGTCGACCTGACGCATCCCTGTATACTCCATGTTGACATTCGCTTAAATCAGTCTTGTCCTAACTGAGGAATTTTAGCCACCATACGCATGGAGACCGTCAACTCTTCTAACTGCAACCATGGACGTAGCCAAGCCACAACATTATAGGCACCGGGCTGCCCTGGCACCTCTGTCACTTGAACACGCGCTTCTTTTAGTGGATAACGGGCTTTCATTTCTGGCCCTGAGTTGGGGTTGTCATTAACATACTGGATGAGCCAGCGATTCAACCAAGCTTCAACATCATCGGCATCCATAAAGCTACCAATCTTATCGCGTGCCATCACTTTCAAATAATGCGTAAAACGTGACGTGGCCATCAGATACGGCAAACGTGCTGAAATAGCGGCATTAGCAGCGGCTTCTGGTCGGTCAAATTTTTGAGGCTTTTGAGCCGACTGACCACCAAAAAACACAGCAAAATCCGTATTTTTATAATGACAGAGTGGTAAGAAGCCAAGCTTAGATAATTCAGCCTCGCGACGATCTGTAATACCCACCTCCGTCGGACACTTTAGATCTAAGTCACCATCATCACTGGTGAAAATGTGCGCTGGGAGGTTTTCGACTTTTCCGCCGCCTTCCGCTCCACGAATCGATGTGCACCAGCCAGTCGATGCAAATGAATGAGTTAAGCGACTCCCCATAACGTATGCCGCATTCATCCAACAATAATCATCATGCGCCAATGCACCTGCTTTACCTTCTGGGGTCGTCACACCTTCTTCATAATTAAACTCTTCAACAATGCGTGTGTCGGAACCGTAAGGAAGTCGAGCCAGTGTGCGAGGCAAGGTTAGGTTAATGAAACGCGCATCTTCTGACTCACGAAAACTGCGCCATTTACTGTATTCTTTTGAGTCAAAGACTTTTTCAAGATCTCTTGGACGAGACAACTCATGCCAGCTTTCAAGGCCAAATAAACTATGGTCAGCAGCTGAAATAAACGGACAAAAAGCGGCAGCGGCCACATTCGACATTTTTGATAAGAGTTCGATGTCTTCAGGATGATTGGTAAACTCGAAATCCCCGATGAGCGCTCCATAAGGCTCACCACCGGGTGTACCAAACTCATTTTCGTAGACTTTTTTAAAGGTTTCACTTTGGTCAAACTCAACGGCTCGGTCTAAGTCCTTATACACCTCGCGTTTCGTGACATTCAGAACACGAATTTTCAGGTTGCTACTCGTTTCTGAGTTGTTCACCAAATAGTGTAAACCTCGCCAGCTTCCTTCCAGTTTTTTGAAGGACTCATCGTGAATAATTTCAGATAATTGCGATGAAATTCGGCTATCAATCAGGGCAATCGCTTGGTTAATAGTTTTCGCAATATTACGATCCCAAACAACGGTTCCTTCTTGAACTTCTTCTAATAAATTGCGAATTAAATCTTTAGTGTCATCTGCGCTGGTCTGCTTTGTTGCAGAAATCACACGATCCAGTATATCGCCTTGGTCATCTAACCAACCCTGTTGCGTTGATACGGCTTGTGAATGTGTACTACTCATCATTACCTTCCTTGTTGTCTTCATTTAAACGTGACGCGAGATGCCCAACTTTGTCAGTACTTTGCAGAACGCTTTCTAAGATAGACTCTAACTCTTCCGAACGATCCGACTTGGTTAACAAATCACGCAGTTTATTTCGAGTGTCCAGTAGTTTTTTTAAGGGTTCAACTTGCTCGACTAAACTTCCCGGCTCAAAGTCCTGCATAGAAGTGAACTTCAGATCAACGGACATCAGACTATCATCATCGGTTAAGGTATTTTTTACCTTTAAATTCAAACCTGGTTCCATTTTTTTCATTACATCATTCATGTTGTAACGATCTATCTGAACAAATTTGCGTTCTGATAGAGGCTTTTTAGGCTGAGACGGATTTCCAACAAAATCGCCCATCACTCCAACAACAAAAGGCAATTCTTTTTCAACGGTTTTGCCCTCTGTTTCAATATCATATTTGATATGAACTCTGGGCTTACGCACTTTTTCGAGTTTGTTGTGAATACTATCGCTCATATTTCTATTCCCTTATTAGTTGATGTCTTCAACGCCAGTGATTTTTTTAAAGTTCAAACGTGCACTTTCATCTGTGATCAGCTCGCTAATCAGTTCAGGTAAGCTCAACTCCCCCCATCGATTAATACGCTCTAAGTTATAAGCAATCGGCGAGTGAGGCTCTGTCTCTTTAAAAAAGACAATCAGTTTTCGAATCAGAATAAAGGCATCTTGTCGATTTCGAATATTGACATGATTTGCCTTTATCGCCGTGATAGGGCTCGCTACCTCTAGATTTTCCTGTTTAGATTCAATGAGATCATTCGGTAGTTCCAGGGTTTCTAAAGGGTCAGATAAGGCAGCAAGATGCACAGCACGATCAAGAGCTTGCTGCAAAATGCCTTTTATTTGTGAGGAAGGTGGAGATTCATGACCACAATGATCGTACAAAAACTGTTCAATCCTGGAAAATGTGTCGACACATTGCTCTATAAAAGACAAGGATCCTTGTCGACGTTCATAACTAAGCTCGGCAATCTGAGCTTGCACAGACTCATAATCCAGCATTCCCTTTTGTTTAAGTGCTTCCTTCTTCTGAGGATCTTTGGTTTCTGAGACCTCAAAAGCCTTCACGCAATCCAACAATGAAACCGCAGGGCTGCCCATAAACAAAGGCGCCATTCTCAAGGGCATGATCAAAGCCCCCTCTGAAGACAAACCATTCAGACCTGTTAATGGAAATAGAGTTGATTCAAATCCATCTTCATCTTTAGGGTATAGATTCGGCCAATGTAAAGTCAGCAGAGCCTCTAATTGAGTAAGGCTTTCAGCAAGGCCCTTAAATCCATCAAGTCGCAAAGCGGATTCAATCACCCAGGCCATCACCTCTAAATCTTTGCTAACGTTTTCTAACAGAAAAACGGATCGTTCGAATAAGGGCTGCCAAGCTGGATAACCTGCATAAATATCCTCAACACTCAGGGCTTGACGCTCTTTATTTCGTAACAGGTTTCTTAGATCTTTTAACGCATACACCTCTTCACGCCAGTGGCCAGAGCGCAGATCCTCACCTTGTGGAAACTCATCAGAAATAGGTTTATGCAACCCTTTTATATCCATATCCAACTCCATTCAAAAAATCCTAATTTAACAAAATAGGATTTGTATCCTTTCACCTGTATTCACCCCTAACGCATTTTTAGGGGTGAGTTAAACGTTCACTCAACTTTAGCGCTCGCTCTAAATAATCTTGAGCACGTTGATGGCTGGGTTCTAAGCGCAACACCTGTTTGAACCGCACAACGGCTTTCTCGACCTCCTGATCGTGAAAGTAACTAACACCCTCTCGGTAAGGCTGATCAACCAGCTCTTCGCGTAGCTGTTCATATAACGGCGTATTACGCTCGGCTTCACTCTGCGCCCGTAATCGTTGATAGGCTAAAGATGATTGACCCTGCTGATGCAACTGCTCAGGTGTGACAGGTGGTACAACAATTTCGACACGCGCACTCTCAGATGCCTCATCGGGTACAACCGCCACGGGTTCAGTCGGCACTCTAGACGGGGGAACGGGTTGAGATCGGACTACGTCAGATCTTGGCCTTTCCCCCTGGTGACTTGACGAACGGGTCGAGCCTTTTGAAAATGCTCACCAATAACCGGAAGCAATGCCAACTCAGGCGCAAGCACAATCTCTATTTGAGGGTAATGTTCATTAAAGGCTTGGTTGTAACGTTGCAGCAATACAGCGTAGTGCTCAGTGCCATATATTCGCTTTGATAATTCGAGAAAGTTTGCCTGTCCGTTGACAAGGTGTGTCTTGACGTCGGTTCGCCCTTGACTGCCTTGCTCAATAAGCCAAATAAGTTCTGAGACTCAACCTGCGCGGCAACCACACGGCTGTTTTCATTAAACGGGTCTGCGAACAATGACATCCCTAAGTATTCTATAGCTGACTCAATTTCATCATTGAAATAAAGCGCATAAAACTGATTTAAATTCGCTCTCCCGCCCGCTCCGGCATTTTCGCTTAACAAACGGACACCCACCTGATGAAACCCTTTATAGAACCTCATCAAGTCCTCATCGGTAATGGTAACTTCATCAACCTCATGCAACTCCTTTTCAGGCATCGTATTGCACGCCGCCAGTACACAGATACAACTTAGCCACCAGAGGTTACGCATCACGATCTCCAACTATGACAGCACTCAGATTATCAGATGTCTCACGTACAACGCCTGTGTGAATGAGTGTTTTCAATGCCGAGGCGTAGTCATCGGCGTAATACAATAATTTACCCAGCTCCATTTGATCCATAACGTTGTAAAGTCCATCCGTACACAGTAGAAATACATCATTTTGTTTGACATCCAGAGCTTGGATATCGATTTCAATCTGCTCACTCACACCCATAGCACGTGTCAAAATGTGGCTTGCAGGATGCGTTGTTGTACTCTGCCCATTCACCTCATCCAGTAAACGCTGAGATTTCAGTGCTTCGTATTGCGTGTGATCAATCGTGATTTGCTCAAAATAGACATCCCGCATACGATACAGGCGACTGTCGCCGGCCCATAACACATACCCCTTATCCTTCGATAGAAGCAAAAGGACAAAGGTCGAGCCCATGATCTGCTTGGACTCGAACATCTCAGAGGCAAGGGAGTAAATAATTTGATTGGTCGTCTTTAAAAGATCGATGACTTTATTGAGTAAATCATCAATATTATCGATCTCATCTGCGTGTAAATCCTCTAAGGATTGAGTAATCAAACTACTGGCGACCCCCCTTCAGAATGACCGCCCATCCCATCGGCAACACACCACAAGCCCAAGGCATCGTCTGCGTAAATTCGGTCCTCGTTACATGCCCTTACTGGACCTGCCAGGCTGTCTCCGACACTAATCCATCTAGACACAGAGGTTTTGATCTCGGGTAGCGGGTTGGGGAACAATTGTTTATCCGTCATGAATTGCCGACTCCAAGGCTAAAAGGGATTGATAAAAATCAGCCGACGGTAGTCCCATGCACATGATCTCTAGGCTGGGCTGATCCAACGCCCACCAATAGGACTGAACGCCCTCAAGTAGCGGGATGGAGTCGTTTGACTGAGCGGACATTGGCAAGTGAGCAAGCGAGCTATCCTGCCACGGCGTAAGTAAATCCTTTGATAATAAAGCGACTACGGACTGATAATGTACTTCTATGGATTGCCGCTGATGCAGTGCATTCACCTGTTGATCGACAAGCGCATTGAGGACATTTTGCATCGCTCTGGGATTAAAATTCACCAAGGCGTTTTCACCCGTCAGCTGGACACCGCTCAGCAGAGGAAAATAGCGCCCCACAGCATCAACACTGGAGGTCATAACTCCGATATACATCATCGGCTCAGGTCGCTGAAATGCGATAGCATAGCCGCAAGGACTGGCATTTAAATATGCACTCAACCATGCCTCATACCCAAGCGTTGCTTGTGCCTCGGACAAAAGAGGTCCTAACCAGTCATATAAAGTGGCCTCAACAGACTCAGGTAAATTGAGTAACACATAATCTCGATGAGCGGGCAACTTGCCATAGATACCAATAGATTTCATGATCAATGACACCTGATGGATTTAAATAGATTTGCATCAAACGGGTTGTAGACGCTTCCCGCAATCAACTCGAAAGACAAGGGAACACCTTTACGCGTTTTGAACTCCAGTAAATAACGTTCACTGTCCAATGATGTGATCTGCCCTTTATCCAGCAGTCTAAACAATGACCACTCCCCCCGTTCTGTCAACGACTCCGCATTTTCATGCGTTTCAATAACCAAACGTGCAAATGACTGAGTGCTAAGATTTGCGGAAGGCCACGTAAAGCGACGGCCTAATTTGGGACCGTGTGAATAGCTTAATTCTTCGTTATCAACCACCAAAGTGACCTTTAGAATGCTAGGATCAACATCCCTTGGCACCAACTCAAAACTCAGAGACGGCGTTTGCCCACCCGGGCCAAAAAACATATTTTGAATTCGATGACTTAATTCGATTTGCCGAAGGACTCTATTCACCTCCATGGACTCGAAACCCGTAATTTTTTGCCAACGCCATGGCGTGCGTGATCGATCAACATATGGTGCTAAAAACTCTTGAAAATAACGGTCAACGATTCCACCAGATGCAAAATAGGTGGTTAAGTCTCTTAGGGTCATTTCGCGAGAAGCATGTGCTGAAAAGGGATATCGATCTTCGATCATATCGCGGCACGCGGGCACTACGTTGCTTGACCATTGATTTTGGATATAACTGCGCGCTTGCGCTCCGGTTTGAGCTTTCGCAGAGTTAATCAATTGAGCCACCCACCCCGATATAGGCTCGGGTAGACGTGACATCTCATTTTCCAAACGCGTCACCACGTCACTCATTCCCTGATGCTGACTGGCTTGCATCCATGCGGCTCGCTCTAAATTGATGCTACCTTGTAAGCCCTTTAAAAAGACGCTCAACTCATTTAGCTGCACATAGAGTTGCGACAAGCGTTCAAACTGCCCAGCCTCATTGGGGTGGACTAACTGATGGAGATGAAGCAAAACAGGCATTGCCTCTAAGGATAAAACATCGAAATTGGCTTGGCTTAACAAGGCCAGCTCGTCAAGTGAATTAAAATCAAGCCCTTGCTCAACCAGTGTTGCTGGGGATACAAAGAGTGCCGAGAACTCAGTATTTTTTCGAACCACGCTTAGCAACTGAGTGAGCGGAGAGCCTGCTTGAGTCAAGGTTTCTATCGTGCGGATTTTTGCTTGTGAGTCGGACGTATCCGTTAGCTCAATCGATTGCAACGTCTGCAACCACGCCTCTTGATACTGCTGCAAATACTGCCTGAATACATCCGCTCTATAACGTTCCTCCAATATTGAGTCATAACCTAACACCTGCGCATCTTTTGCGATAATTCGAGCAAGTGGATCTGTTTGTTCAGCAAAAAAAAGCTGAGCAGCTTGATGTGTAAAATGGCTATCGATTAACGTATCTTGAATCCCTTTACCCTGAACAGAAAAAATCATCGCCCCCTGAGTACCGACTAAATCCAATAAATGATACGGTCGTAGCTGCAATCGCTTTGCTTCGTGCTGTACTTGATCCAACAAGCGGGATGCCGCGGGTTGCTGCAAAACTCTTCGTTGTGCATGTTCCAGCAACTCCTGATTCAATGTGGGTGCATAGTGATTCGGTAAAATAGACAGCAAATGAAAGATATGCAGACCTAGACTGTCACCGAGTATTTGACCGTCTTTAGATACAACCAAGCGCAAGTAACGTCGAATAAAATCATCGTCCTTTTCAACAGTTCCTCCCAAGATTTGATACATTGTCAAATCATCGTAGGTCGTCTCAGATGCATGAAGCAATCGATTTTCAATAAAAAACATAAAGCGGGGAAGTAAGATATTCAGCAAAGAGCGCTCGTACAATGCGATGGCTTCATTCTGCATTTTGCCCGTCTGATTTAACCCAGCGCCTTTGAACCAAGGCCCCCTGTCATTTAAGCTTGCATAACCAAAGGGCAAATGACGTGTTTTATGTAGCACTGGCAGTATGCGTTCTAAACTATGATCGCTTTCCGGTAGGCTTTGGCTTAACTGATCAATCTCAACAATCGCTTCGTCAAACTGATGTAAATACTCCATATTCTTTAAATAACTTTGATACCACAAAGCCGACATACCGACGGTTGCCAATAACATGAATGTACACGTCATGACATAGAGTGCTGATTGTATTTTTTCAAATCGTCTGTTCTGCCCAGCTAACCCCCCTTCCTTGAATACAACCTCTTGAAGCAAATGCTTTATAAAAAAGCTTTTACCTTGACGTTTATCCGCTGATCTTGCTCGCCCTAAATGCGCAGATAAACCACTGATCACTCGATCCAACATACTGCCGTCTTGAGTACCACTGGTAAAATACGCCCCCCGTAACATAATAGGCTGTTCAAATCGAGTCGCTGTAAAACTGCTATCAATCAATAACGCTATTCGATCCTGCAGGGACGCCATCATTCGCGGAAAAATATACGCCGCATCTCGTTTAGACTGGTCAGACTCTTGTTTAAGCACATCCAATACTTTGACCTGCAAACGCTCAACTAATAAGCGATGCTCAATCAAATAACCGCTGACTGGGTCAACGTCCTGCTCGGTTAGCTTGAAGGTCGTCCCAAACACTTGCTCTCGACCTTCAGTGTCTAAGGTCGCAAAATATTCATCAAAACCCGGTAATAAATCGAGTTTGGTGAGAACCAAGTAGACTGGAAACTTAATCTTAAGCGTGTCGTAAAGCTCATACACCCTACGCTTAATCATCTTTGCATCCGCAATCAGATCAGCTTCATCCTTGCTAACTAAATCACCAACACTGTATGCCACGATAATGCCATTAATGGGTCTACGCTTTCGATACTTCACAAGAAGCGATAGGAAGGTATTCCAGTCTTTTTTATCTCGATCAACTTGGTTATCTTGAGTTGTAAAACGACCGGCTGTGTCAATCAAAATCGCTTGATCGGTAAACCACCAATCACAACTTTTAGTTCCTGCCGTGCCTCGAACTGAAGCACCAAAACGATCCATTAAAGGAAAGTGTAATCCGGAATTAATCAATGCCGTTGTTTTACCTGCTCCAGGAGGGCCGATGAGCATATACCATGGCAAGTTATAGAGATAATGCCCCTTAGTAGCAGGGTTTTTTAGTTTTTTTAATACATGAATGGCCTCTTCAAACTTCGTCTTAAACTCAGTCGGATCCGTCGACTCACTTTCTGGCCGTGAGGGGTCTTCTACGACCGCCTTTTCTAATTTTTGATTACGATTACGATCTGCAATCCATCCCCTCAACTTGTAAGCAAAGCTCATCACAAATAAAGATGCGATCATGCTCGCACGTGCCCACATCGATTGAAAAGGCTCAGCGCCTCCCATCGTTAACGCAGGTAAAACAAACCAAATCATTAGGCTTATCAGCCCAAGTGCAACTAAACTCAATAAGCTCCCGACACTGAGAAAAGTGCCAAAAAACATTTTCATTCAGATATCCCTTTCATTATCGCCAATCCGTTTCTGGTAAAAGTACAAGCTCAACCCGCCGATTTTGTGCACGCCCTTCCGGTGTTGCATTACTTGCGAGCGGCTGAGTATCGGCTCTCGCTTCGATTTGATAACGTCCATACTCTTGACCCGCCTGTTCCAGTAGGCGCTTGACCTGCTCCGCGCGTGCTTGGGATAAGTGCCAGTTGGATGGAAATCTGATGGTGTTAATTGGAATGCTATCGGTATGCCCCTCAACTAAAACTCGTCCTTGCTCGCTCATCAACTCCCTACCCATGTAGGAAATCAGCGCTGCATATTCAGGCTCAAGCTCCGCACTGCCCGAACGGAAAAGCAAATCTGAATTAATAACAATGCGGATCTGCTGCGAACGATCGGATAAACGAATTTGATTCTTCTCAATCTCAGGAGCAAATAAACGACTGACCCGAATAAATACAGACTCATTTACCTGTGGCAGTTGCACTCTAAACTGACTGTGCTGCTCGGTGAGTACTCTGGATGCACTGCGTAATGCAGTACTCGATTGATCGTTAACATGAATCAACAAGTAAAAATACACCATGCACGCCATGGCGACTAAAAAGACAGCGGCGACCCAAAGTGGTAGAAAATTGCGCAAGGCTTTAGCAAGCGTATCCTCCCCTTTCCAATGTGGGGACAGTGTTTTGGGCATCGTTCCTCTAATCTGAGTCAACGTGTGATAGAGGCTTTTCTTAAGCTCATACAATTGGCTGAGACGATCGGCTTCTACGCCATACTTTCCTTCAAAACCCAGTGCCAAACAAATGTAAATCAACTCCAATAAATCGATATTCTTGTGCGGGTTCTTATTTAAGTTGCTAAGAATGACAAATACGTTTTCACCCCCCCAGGTTTCTCCATGATAATGACTTAGAAGGCAATGTCGGCTCCATTGAGCCTCTTCACCTAGAGGTGTGTTCATGACAAGTTCATCAACAGTTGCGCACAAAATATACCGCGCAATTTCCACATCCTTCGAGTCTAAATTGGCGTCATACGCTGATCTTTCGAAGGACTCGACCATGGCGATCAACTTGCTTCTGAGCTGATCCGCAGTGAGCTCAGTCGTTTGGGTACGAATGGATGGCAACAGAGATAAAATTTCGAACGCACTGTTCTCCAGCACATTCAATCCACTTGATAGCTGTGAAACCTCCTCGGCCGAGAGGATAGACGACGAGACTTCCTTTTGAACCTCTGGGCTCGTGTCAAACCGTCCACGCCCTCCCGGGGTAGGAATCATAACTGTTCTATCTTTGATAAAGGCCATTGATCATCCCTGAATTAATATTTTATCGCCCACAAATCCATTTCCAGATTTGGAAACTGCTCACCAATATGAAGTGCGATTGACCGATTCGCACTAATGCTGTCCCAGTGCTTACCTTGAGCTTGCAATTCGAAATATACGGCACCTCCATAATAGGGAATTTGTCGTGGAGCTACGGGCATAGGTTCAACTTTTATGCCTGGCAGGTGACGATTAACAAGTTGTGTAATCAATTCCACTGGACCTATTTTTAAATGTGTCGGTAGCTTATTTCTCAAGACTTCTTTTGGCATATCCGAGGTAACAACCAAGATGTATGCGCGATCAGACAACTCATTGCTCGGAATCTGACCAACACGAACGCCATACCCTTTCATCTCAAGTTCAATGCGATGGGCATTTTGCTCCAATAGGGTACTCAACGATCGATTCAGCTCCCGAATCAACTCAACAAAGCAAGCCTTGAGTTGCTTATGATCATAGCCCCTAAGGTCTTTTGGCAGCCGAGTATCGGATGTAAATGTTGCGAGCTCCGCAGCAAGACTCAGACCTTGCTCATACACAACCATAGGATGAATGTGTTCTAATTGACTGTAGTGATCAAACAAAACCTTATAGCGATTTGAAATCTGTAACAGCATAAGATCCGAAATATCCGCGGCCCCTTCGGTTCCTGCATTCAGGATTCGCTGAGCGTACAGCTGACTTCGCAGCGACAAAAGCCCTGCAATTTCGTGTACATAAGAAGTTAACGTTGTGTTTCCCCTAGTATGAAGCGTAGGCGGTACAAACTCCCTCTCTAATTCTATTGTGTTGCCTGATACGGATCGGACTTGAGCAATCCTAAGCGTTGTCATGTGTTGATGCACCAGCCGCTCCGGTAATAACCGCAGTTTTTTGTGCGCGACATCAATATCTGCTACCTGGCTGCGCCCAGCAACTGAATCTACAATGCTATGCGTTTCAATACGATACCGAGCATGGCTGACCTCCTGCTGTGATCGATCCATCTCCACTGCCCCCTTCTTCCATAAGGGTAAACAGAGATTAATCAAATCCCCTTCTTTCAATTCACTAATATCCAACGCATCAGGGAGCGGATCAGTGCCAGGCATTTCAAAGGGCGTTCCGTCTTCAAAAATGCCAACACATTCACTTATCATAATCTTGCCAATCTTCAACGCGCCCTGATCAAGAGCCAAATGCATAACGCCCCATGCACAACCACCCAGAGAGGTTGTTTTTAAGTTCACAAACTTTTCAAAATAACGATCTTGCTGCTGAAAATGCTGTGGACGCATGAACATCCCTTCGGTCCATGCAACCTTTTTATACCAATTCATTTAAATACTTCTCTTTATGTTTCAAAAGAAACGACTGTTCCATCAAGATGAACACGCAGCTGAACACGATTATTAAAACTCAAATACTTAGCAAGAAAACCGCGATTATCACCAATCTGTATTACGTCGCGCCAAACTGCGCGATCAATATCCTGAAAAGCGGCCACAACACCAACGTAGCGAATAACTTCATTAATCTCGAAATGAACAGGCATAATCTCACCCGGCCTCAACACAACAGATTTTTCTAAATCTGCAGTGCTTCGCATGTTTGCATGATGAAATTCAAAATAATCGGCTCGCTTAAATTCTCGATCATTCGTCATCAGAAAAACCTGAACTTCAACAGGAAAAAACAAACCTGCATCATTAGGGTTAAGCCCATCTGAAGCAATGAGCTCAATATCCACAAAAAACTTTCCTTCCTGCGAACTCACCACGCGCAGCACTTCCATTGGACTGCAGCCCAATAGAGTCATAACCATTACGAAACCAATAAGAAAATGCTTAGTTTTCAGCGCTGATTCTTTTAAGCTGCTGCTCATAGGCTACACCAAACTCCTTGATGAAAAATCCTTGAATATCATCACGCATACTTGCCTGCAAATCCCCGTAGAAATCTTTGTACTCTTGCCAGTGATTTACTTTTTTTAATCCAGGAACACCTGATAAATGTCTAGGCTTTTTATTAAAGCGCGCTTCCAGTTTTTCGGGATTAATACGCTCCATCAGTTTTATTAAAGCCTCTTGAACTCCAGACATCATGGCTAATTGATGTGCTTGTATGTCTCTAAAACTATCCGAAACTGCCTGATCACTCGTTAAATAGGCTGAAGAGGAGGAAAATAAAGCAATATTGAGCGCCTCTCGACCTGTAGGCGAAAATTTAAATGGATTATTATCGGTTGGCTGTATCATTGTTTGTTGTAAACGAAACTCTCGCTTTACCATCGAGCGAGTTGCCAGGGTCTGGATCATTCCATTTGAAAAATACTTTATAAGAACGCCTAATCGATCCGCAACATCTTGAGGATTCGTCACTAAGGCAGGATCAATCCCCGCTGTCGATAATATTTGGCTCAATAGTGTCTGATCGTTTTCATTTAAAGCATGAGCGCTGCGCTCTTGAATACGCATCACCCTTCCGAGTGATTGGCACCCATATCTTCAATCGTTTCATCCGACTGTTCGCTTTCCCACTCTTCTATTAATGGCTGCTGTATCGGTGACATATCTACAACGGGATTTTCTTGTTCTGGCGTTTGCAACCTCTGATGCACGAACTCCTGTGGCTGCTCCACTGGCGCTTCGAGCACAGGCTGCTCTACAGATAACTTTTCTAAATCAATCTCTTGTTCAACAGGAGTCTCGTCGAAAGAATCCTCTACACTTGGCTCTTCAAGCCAATTCTCAGGCAGGAGTACTGGGGACTCAATAGCACTATAAGACGTGGAACGCGTCAAACTCACATGTTCTGGACTGATATGATCAGCCGCAAATGAAGATGATGTTTTCATGGCACCTTCCACTGGTGTTTGATCTACCAACATTTCGCTTAGCGCACTACCCGGAGCTGAGTCACATAACGGATTTGTCAAAGAGTCGGCTTTTCTGACCGTCGACTCATCAATCGAAGCTCGAATCGTATAATCGCCAATCCGTATTAGAGTTCCATTATTTAATACCGCGCAACGGCCTCGACCAATCGGCTTTTCACTATGGTTCAAATACACACCATTGGTACTTAAATCTGAAATAATAAAGCGATTATTTTTACGATTTATAATACAGTGCTTACCGGATAAATATAAATTTTCATCCGGCAAGACCCAGTGGTTATCGATAGCACGACCGATAGACAAAGGCTCTGCCTCTATAAAAACAGAACTTTTGCTTTGTAACTCCGCTTGCTGTTTGCTGACGACACTCAGCTCCATCCGCATCTTGAACTCCTTTCAAGCTCCATTAAAGAGGGTGTATTAATCCAAAGGATATTGGGGCTTGTTTAAACTGATCCCAATTAAAATGACACCATCAATTCAACTCGGCGATTCGCCGCACGTCCTTTTGCCGTTCGGTTATCCGCAATCGGATGGGCAGGGCCATAACCGGCTGTCGTCAAAAACATTGGATTAAATCCTTGCTGACGTAAAAAGTCTGCAACCTGCTTAGCACGATTTTCAGACAAGACTTGATTATATTCAGCATTACCAAGATTATCGGTATGCCCTATCACATTTACTCTTAGATTTGGTATGTGCATTAAAGCTTGACTGACATCAACCAATGCCGCCTGAAGCTCATGACTTAAACGTGAACCATCAAAACTAAATGCTTGAATGCTTGGAAACTCTATTAATAAAGTTTCATCATCTGTTTGTTTAAGCTCTAAATGGGGAGATGTCATCAGTGCATCAACAACCGAATCTAACACATCCGTTGTTTGTACTTGCTCTGTTTCAACATTTTGAGGGGTTTGCTGAGATGGGTTTGAAGAACAGCCAGCCAATACATAGCAGGCCAAGCCAATAAATATGGCTTTTTTCAGATTTAATTCCATGTTCTTTCCTAATAACGTTTAAACTTCAGTCCTGAGCGCAATCATTGCTGGAAGCTATGGTAAATAAATTTTCCACATAAATCTAGCGTTAAGTTGTTTAAAATCCCTATCGATAAATCAAAGATGTTGGTAATAACAAAATCATCAGTTGCTAAAACAGAAACTCCATATAAAACGTCAACTCCTATTCCAAGGCGGGGAGGCTATTCTTGAACTGCTCTAGGTGGTGGGGGCACTGCGGGAGTGTCGATTTGCAAGGTATATGAGAGGTTAATTGCTCGCAGGTTAACTCAATATCCACTCCCGGATGTCGGCCAGCAAAGCTTCGCAGCACAGGCGTCAGATACATTGCATAGCCGTCCGGAACACCTATACAAATCATGCCGGATAGCTTTGGGCCGAACAGAGGCTCTCGTGCTTCTAGCTGCAGCTCCAGCATTCGTCGCGAATCAACGAGTAATTCCATACCTTTTGAGGTTACTTCCAGATGGCGAGGACCTCTCGTTGACACCCTCCCCTCCCTTCCGCGTTCAACACGCTTTCACTAGGCGTTGGCCAGTCGTTAGGCAGCCCGCGCCCCTGCCCCAGTCGCTCCAGAGGCTAACACGACAAGCCCTGCCGCCTTGATATTGATCGCTGCTGCCATATCCCGGTCATGGGGTGTTCCGCTAGATGGGGATGTCCATGACCAGACAGTTAACGACAGTTTGTCGTTGATATACCCGAAACCCTTGGTTGGGCAGCGTTTCGAGCTGGGAAACCAACGGTCAATCTGAACCACAGATCGATCAACCCACTCACCTTTGTACTACAAGCTCACCCCAGTTGGCATCGGCTATCGACTTTGCCAGTGCGGGGTGTTGAATCATGTTTTTCACAGCGAGGGATTCAACGCAAACAACTCGCTCTTCTTTTTCGTCATTGATTCGCTGAAAGTACATCTAGCTTGAAAAACGATGCCCTAGTTTCAAGGACTCAAATCCTAGCAGAACCACAAATACTTCCAATTAAACTTCTGTTTAGCACGTTATACATGAGCCACTTCCACGAGTGACTGGACCGATGCAAAGCGACTGTTATCAGAATGTTCTGCCTCCCATACATCATATCGAGACTGCATCGTGAGCCAACTGGCGACTGAAGTACCGGACGCTTTCGCGATTCGCAGTGCCAAATCTTTACTACAAGACGCATGGCCATTCACGAACAAAGACAGGTGCTTGCGTGATACGCCCATCGCTTTAGCAGCTGCTGTTACACTCAATCCCAATGGATCAAGCACATCAGCCTTAAACACAACGCCTGGATGGGCCGGCTTGCGGGTACGAATACGTGTCATGATTCACCTCTCAGTGGTATTGTTCATAGTCCACGACAATGGCATCACCATTATCAAATTCAAAGGTAAGACGCCAAGAGCCCGATACATCAATCGCGTACCGCCCCTGCATTTTCCCTTTCAAGGAATGCAGACGATATCCAGGCAAATTCATATCATCCGGTGAAATCGCGGCATCCAGACGATCAAGACGGGTTTCTAGTTTGGTGGCATGCTTAGGATTAATCCCCTTGGTTGTACCGTCATAGAAAAAATCCTCTAATCCTTTATGTCTAAAAGTCTTTATCGCCATCCAATATGCCTTAAAGTGTTACCTGTTAGGTAACATTATAGTCAAATATCTTAACTAAATACTAGCCAGTCGTCGACTGAAAAACACACCGCAAAAAACCATCTAAACATATCAAAGGCATTATTCAACTCATTCATAACTCTTTATGGTTTAAACCCCATATAAAACGTCAACTCCCGCTCCAAAACCTGTTGCTGATGCAAAGCCAATCGAAATCCATGTGCTTCATCGGCAAAGTAAATGGCCTCTACAGTCTTACCCGCTGCTTTCAAAGCCGCCACCATGGCATGGGTTTGCTCTGGCACCACGACGGGGTCTTGTAATCCTTGAAAGAAAATAACCCCCTCCGCTTGTAAGGCATGTGCAAGGTGGGCAGGTGAACGCTCCGGTTGACTCATTTCCGACTCATCTCCCACCAACCAACTTAAGTAATGAGACTCGAATTTATGGGTATGCGCATGCAGGGGCAGCAAATCACTGACACCGTAGAGACTAGCACCCGCCTTAAAACGCGCAGAGTGAATCAGGGCCATCAGGGTGGTATAGCCGCCTGCACTTTGACCACGAATAAACAACGCATCAGTATGAGCCAGACCCTTGGCCACGAGCTGATCAACCAAGTGCTCAACATCTTCAACCTCAGCCCGCCCCCAGCAGCCCGCCAAGGTGCATCGAAATTCGCGTCCATAACCGCAGGATCCACGGTAATTAATATCGGCCACGGCAAAACCCGCCGATGTCCAGTATTGGACACGGGGGTTTAGCACGGGATAGGTTGCCGATGTCGGGCCACCATGTGTGAGCAGAATTAAAGGCGGTGCGCTCGGCTCCTGTGTCAGTTGTGAAGGCGGTGTGAGGGGCGGATAGTAAAAACTTTGCACGTCACAAGCGTTTGTGGTTTTGATCCAATAGGGCTGAGGTAAGCTCACTGGATGATCGGGCGTGTCCGCACCCACGATGATCTTCCAAGTCAATTCGACAAGATCCAAAGCGACGACACCTGGATAACGATCTTCACTCTCTGCAACACAATACGCATGGGTTGAGCTTAGGCTCAGACTGCTGAGACGTGAAAAGGGCAAGGTGACCGAATGCTTAGCCTTGGTTTGTGCATCAAAACGCCAATAGCGACTGTAGCCTTGCTCCTGCACCAGCGCATGGAGATGCCCTTGCTCATCCCACGCGAAGGTGCTCAAACCCAGTGCCCAAGGGGCGGTTGTAAACTCGACGGGCAGGATCTCATCCAGCAAAGGCGAAGCTTGGGGATAGCCCTGCTCTGTTTGCTTAAATACATACGGATTCCACCAATTGTCGGGATCACCCAGCGCCACCAAGTCACCGTTGGGCAAAAAGCGAGGCTGTAACCAACTGGCATTATTGGCTAGCTGAGTCTGTGTGGAAATGACAGGATGACCATCCTCCAATTGAATTAACTTGAATTGCGTGAACAGCCAGGGTTGATGCGGATGTTGCCATTCGATCCAAACCAGCGTCTTGCCATCCGGACTCAAACGCGGGTAAGCATAGAAGTCGGCACCCTGCAGAATATCCAAAACGGCTCCAGTCGTGCAGTCAATCGAGACAATACTTTGTTGCGGCTCGGACGCTTCATCCACCGCTATCTCACAAACTGCCAGCAGACGTTGGTGTTGTCCATCATAGACAAGGTCAGCAAAGCGCCGCTGTGGCGTCGAGGTTAAAGGGACACTCACCTCAGGGCACGAAAGGATAGGATCGTCTGCGGGATAAGGGCTGATCCAAATTTGCTGATCCGCGGCATTGACCCAAGCAAAGGCATTATCCACCCGTGTCCAAGCCACGCCGCCATACTCATTCACACGGCTGCGTACACTCGACTCTTCAGGTGTAATGGCCGTGACGCTGCCTAGTTGACTAAAATAAAGACGGTTACGGCCTGTAACAGGGTTTGATTCAACCCAAGCCACCCCCTGAGGCGTGGCTGCCAGCGAATGATATTCTTTAAAGCCCTTAACGACCTTCTCGGCTGAGGGCACGGCCATCATGCCTTATCCTTTAAAAAACACGCGAGAATTTCGTTCATTGCGGAAGGTCATCGCCGTCGATACATCGCCCTCCGCCGCCAAACGCGCCTCTACAATAAGCGAATGATGCTCTGATTTCGCACAGACGGGATCGGCATTGTGCATATCCCCTGTCAGCATATACGCCTGACAACGGCAGCCGCCAAGGTCGTCATCCTGTTCATCACAACTGCGACAGGGCTCCTTCATCCAGCCTTTGCCACGGAAATAGTTAAAGCCTTCAGAGTCATTCCAAATATGAGACAGGCTATGATCCTTCACATTCGGGAAGGTCAAAGGCAGCATACGCGCACTGTGGCAGGGCAAAGCTGTACCATCCGGCGTCACCGTTAAAAAGAGTTCACCCCAGCCGTTCATGCATTTTTTCGGGCGCTCCTCATAATAATCCGGCGTCACAAAAATAAGTTTGATCGGATGTCCTTGCGCAGCCAAACGCTCACGGTACTCGTTGGTGATCCGTTCAGCACGTTCCAATTGTGCGCGCGTCGGCAACAAGGCTTCACGGTTTTCAAAGGCCCAGCCATAATACTGGCAGGTCGCCAGCTCAACATAATCGGCCTCTAGCTCTACGCACAGCTCAATAATGCGGTCAATTTGATCGATATTATGACGGTGTGTCACGAAATTCAGCACCATGGGATACCCCTGCGCTTTGACTTCGCGTGCCATTTTCAACTTTTGCGCAAAAGCTTTGGCCGAACCAGACAACATCTGGTTCACCTCTTCATCCGATGCCTGAAAGCTCACTTGAATATGGTCCAAGCCTGCATCATGAAAATGCGCAATCCGCTGTGCATTCAAACCAATACCCGACGTAATTAAGTTGGTGTAATAGCCCAAGCGTCGTGCTTCTGCAATGAGGATTTCGAGGTCTTGACGCACCAAAGGCTCGCCACCGGAAAACCCCAATTGCGCCGCGCCCATCTTGCGCGCTTGTCTAAACACATCAATCCATTGTTCAGTCGTCAACTCCTGTCCGGCCGACGCAAAATCCAGAGGATTACTGCAGTAGGGACATTGCAAAGGGCATTTGTACGTGAGCTCAGCTAACAACCATAGGGGTTGGCGACGCTTGGCAGTTTCAAACATAGCGAATCCAGTTAAGCGTTTGTGCATGGGCAAAGAAATCGTTTACGTCTTGCTCCAACCCCTCAGCCTCTGGGTATTTCGTTAGCAATTCGCGTTGTATTTCCTCAATCGTTTTTTGGCCATCGACCCGCGTTAGAATTTCAGCCGCGCTGGCATTCAGTTGCACCATCCCTTCAGGGTAGAGCAACACCCAAGCCTCTTGTGCTTCTTCCCACTGCAGGCGAAACATGCGATTGATGACAGGAACGGCAGCGTTCATTTAAAAAGCCCTCGATGGTACACCCTTTGATCGGTGACAGTATGATAGGGTGGACGGTCCAGTTCGTAGGCCATGGTCATGGCATCCAACATCGTCCAGAGCACATCCAGCTTAAACTGTAAAATTTCCAGCATGCGGGACTGCTGTTCAGCCGTTTGATAATAATCCAGTGTGATTTTTAAGCCTTGCTCAACATCCCGGCGCGCTTCCGTCAGGCGGTTACGGAAATAGGTGTAGCCTTCCGCATTAATCCAAGGATAATGAGTGGGCCAAGCATCGAGCCGAGATTGATGAATGTGCGGCGCAAACAACTCGGTTAAGGATGAGCTGGCTGCTTCTTCCCAAGTGGCTCGGCGCGCAAAGTTAACATAAGCATCCACCGCAAAACGCACACCCGGTAAGACATGTTCTTCCGAAAGTATTTCCTCACGTGACAACCCTACTGCTTCACCAAGGCGCAACCAGGCCTCAATCCCGCCTTCGGCACCGTCATAACCGTCGTGATCCAGAATTCGCTGTATCCAATGACGGCGCACGTCACGATCAGGGCAGTTGGCCATAATGGCCGCATCTTTAATCGGAATGCTGATTTGATAGTAAAAACGATTGGCCACCCAACCGCGGATTTGCTCGGGGGTCGCCCGCCCTTCATACATCGCTTTATGATAGGGATGCTGTATATGGTAATAGGCGCCTTTGTCACGGAGGGCCTGTTCAAATTCAGATCGACTCAAGGCTTTTTCTAAGGGTTTCATTAAGATCACCACCTCATCCGGTTGCATTCTGTTTTATCACTATCGGGACTCTCAATACCTGTTCTATCCCGTCCCGCTCTATAACTGCACTTGCATACCATCAAACGCAACTTCGATACCTTTGGCATCTAACACGGCTCGCTCGGGTGAGTCTTCAATTAAGATAGGGTTGGTGTTGTTGATATGAATCAGAATCTTGCGCGGTTTTGTCAGCGGCTCTAGAAACTGAATCATGCCGCCATCACCGGACTGAGGTAAATGCCCCATATGAACACCCAGCTTATCGCCGACACCCATAAACGCCATTTCATCTTCACGCCAAAGCGTACCGTCGACCAGCAGACAATCGGCCTCGGCCATCACCTGCGTCAGCGCGGCATCGATATCACGTAAACCCGGGGCGTAGAAAAGCGATTTACCCGTGCGTGTATCCCGAATCAAAACGGCGATATTGTCACCCGGATGAGGATCTAAACGGTGAGGTGAGTAAGGTGGTGCGCTCGATAGAATCGGAAGCGCAATAAATTCAAGATCGTCAATACCCGCGATTTCAAACGGATTCAAAAATTGGTCAACGGCGATAGGGTGATGCGTTAACCCGCCATTCCAATGACTGAGCATTGTAAAAATTGGAAAACTTTGGCTTAGATCTTTATGCACACGAGCAGTGCAATACACCTGATGTGGGCAGCCTTCACGCAACATTAATAACCCGGTGGTATGATCGATTTGGCTATCCATCAACACGATGGCATGAATGCCCGTATCGCGTACGGCTCGCGCGGGTTGCATGGGGGCAAACGCAGCAAGTTGAGCGCGAATATCCGGTGAGGCATTAAACAAAACCCACCGTTCACCATCGGCACTTACAGCGATTGAGGATTGGGTTCGGGCCTGCGCGTTTAGTGTTCCTTTACGGAATCCATCGCAGTTCGCACAATTACAGTTCCACTGCGGGAAGCCACCGCCAGCCGCTGAACCTAGAATCTGGATATGCATTGTTATTATTATCTCATACTGAAGTGGTGCAAAAGCGACCCTCAAAGAGGGCCGCCCCTAGCGCTTAGCGGTTTGCGAAGTACATAGTGACTTCAAAACCTATGCGCAGATCGGTATATGCAGGTTTAGTCCACATAATCGACTCCTTTTTGTTGTTATGGATGTCTTAATTGGCACCCTTTTGATAGTAGGATGATGCGGGTACTGACAACATGGTACTTTGGAACTAATTTTATTGGATGTTTGTCGGGACATCGGGGCTTTTTAAACGCCAGAACGAAATCCACGATACAATTGAAATAGCAACTGAACAAACGATGTTAATCATAACGATTAACATTCAGCTTTGACTTTAAAAACAATGACTTAGATCAATTTTTTTGCATTTTATTGCAATTAGCTCTACACTATTCTCGATGATTAATTCAAAAGACGGAACGCCAATATGAAAGGTGAAAAAGCGGTCATTCAACAGCTCAATAAAGTATTGACCTGCGAACTGACCTCAATCAATCAGTTCTTTTTACACGCACGTATTTTTGGGAATTGGGGCTTCGAACAGCTGAACGAAAAAGCCTACAAAAAATCCATCAAAGATATGAAGCAAGCCGATAAGCTCATTGAGCGTATCCTGTTGCTGGAGGGCTTACCCAACTTACAACATCTTGATCGTTTGCGTATCGGCGAAAACCCTAAAGAAATGTTGGAAGCCGATCTAGGTTTTGTGACCGACGAACTCACGCTGCTAAAAGATGCCATTCTCGTGTGCGAAACTGCGGCGGACTATGTGAGCCGAGAACTTCTCGAAGATCTCCTCGAACACGAAGAAGAGTATCTTGATTGGCTCGAGACCCAACTCCAGTTGATCGATTCACTGGGCACTGAAAACTATTTACAGTCGATGATGTAAGCGGAGGCATAGGATGAAAGGCAACGAAAAAGTAATCACTACACTGAACACCCTGCTCGGCAGCGAATTAGCCGCAATGGATCAGTACTTTGTGCACTCCAAAATGTACCAAGACTGGGGATTGAATAAGCTGTATGAGCGCATCGCTCATGAATTCGACGATGAAAAAGAGCATGCGAGCTTACTGATCGATCGTATCCTGCTGCTCGGTGGCGCACCGGATTTATCCACACGTGGACCCGTTCACATCGGCAAAGAAGTGCCAGAAATGCTTCAATACGATCTGAACCTGGAGTATGAAGTCGGTGCACAGCTGAAAACCGCCATCAGCCTTTGCGAAAGTGTTCAGGATTACCAAACACGCGATATGTTGATGGTGCTCTTAAAGGACACTGAGGAAGACCATGCTCATTGGTTAGAGCAGCAACTTGGTCTGATCACAAAAATTGGTTTACCTAATTATTTGCAATCTCAGATGTAATTATTTGATAAAAGTGTTGCAAATGATAATGATTAGCACTACTATGAAACCTCATTGACAGGTTGAACACGTGCTTAGGTACAAGTTCACGTGCGAAAGCACATTAGACCGTAGAGACGAACTCCACTCCGCCTCTACGGTTTTTTTTCGTCTAGCGCAAATACACACTTTCAACCACTGAGCCTTCACCCGTTGGCCCTAAATCCCTTTATTCGCGTTAGCTCCAACGACTCAAATGATTATCCCAATGCATACTCATAGCATCCTCTGACTGAATCAACTCACGACGAAGATGAATGGCATCCACGCGATAGAGCCCCCCAGCACCACTGCTGACGATAAATTGCCCTGCCTGATTATCTGCAGCCAAGCCACAGGCATCCGCAATTGAAACACTGCCTTGAAACTGTCCTTCAGGCATCTTCCAAAAAGTCACTAAGTTCCCCTTGGGTGCAGACACCGCCGCAAAACGGCCAGACACATCAAAACACGCACTTCCACCATATTGCTTTAACTGACTGTGAATGGCGGGGGGGATATCGAAGACCTGAATAGCCTGAGAGACCTGATGACTGGCAATCAAGGGCATCTGATCCGCAGGATGTCCTTCATATTGCATGGCGATAATCACCTGCCCAGATGGCGATACATCAATATGACGAATTCCACTTTGATGAAACGTCTCATCCAACACCAAGGTTTCAATCAATTCACCGCTGGCAAGGTCGATGTAACTCAGGGAGGGCTGCATATCATCGACATTCACGTTGACTCGCCCCTCAGTCAAAATGCCACCATTGGCCACCACCAACCGTTTTTGATCCGGGGCGATCTTGAGTTCATGAGGCCCAATCCCCCCCGATGACCAGTGTTGATGAACACTGAAGTCATTTTCAATATCACGAACCACAATACTGCCCATCGACTGTTGATCCGATTGCTCGGTGGTAAGCAACCAACGACCGTCTTGCGTGATTTGTGCATGACCGCAGAATTGGTGATGCGCTTCAGCCTCGATTCGTGCGACCTGTTGCCCCGTTTCATAGTTCATCACCTCCAACCAGGTTCCCGGACGTCGCGCCACTGCAAATAACCAAGGCTTAAACGGGTGAGCGATGATTTGATGGGCTCTGTCAGGCAACAAGTAGGTCAACAACGACTCGCCTTGATCTGAAAAGAGCGTTAAGCCCATGTGGCCTTCAGCTGTTTTGACGGCCGATAGCAGCCGCATCGATGCTCGCATCTGATGGCTGGCCGCTTTTGACCTACTCGCCCTCCCTAACAGGGGAGAAGCAAGCACCCAACCTAAAAATTGTCGACGCTTAATCTCCATCACGGCTATTAAACCCCAAACGTATGCCCAATACCTGCATCGCCTTGCCCTGCAACTCTTGCAGAGCGGCGAGCTCATCAGCAATTTTCGACAGTGCCTCGAACTGCTCAAGGCTGACATGGGTTTCTTGTACCTCTGGCAAGGCATCAAGATTCATCACTATCGACTCAAATGCATCGTCAATGCCCTCTGCCAATGCCTTTTGATCTTGTTGAATCAGTAAATCTTTTACGCTAGAAGGTCCAGTCAAACTGAAGAAATGATGCAAGGCTTTCATATTGACCCGCAAATTCTCTATCGATTGTTGACTGCGCCAAGACTCACTTCTCTGCCAACGAGCTTTATCGAACGAGTCCCCCAAAGGCGCCAAAATTTTCTGCTCAAGAATAACCTGCACAGGCTCGACCCAAGACTTCATAAACAACGTGGCGACTTCATCCGCCGTGCGATAATGAGTGCCTTCGCCTGGCTGCAAGAGAACTTGTGAAAACGCCTCCCACTCGGATGAAATCTCATCTGCAGTGTTCGCAACCAATAGAGAAACGCCCTGAATGAAACGACACTCTGGACGAGGCTCTTGGAACGCCGACACCCCCTCCTCAGTGAACAACACGCGCTCGATCACCGGGAATCCCTTCAGGCTAATACCTACACGGCTAAAGAACGCATCATCAAAGACAGTCTCAGGATCCGCCAATGCGGAGCGTAGGTGATTCGGCGTGGTGTTGCGCTTATCTGGCCAGTATTGCAAGGCATAGTTGCGCATATAGAGCGTCACTGGCCCAAAGCTATATGCTGAACCGCTTGCCAATCCGACATGGCTTGACGATAGGCCGTTTGCGCCAAGACCAAATTCGGCTCTGTCGGCACTTGGCAAAATGCCTCTAGACTCTGTTGCAAGTGAGCCGATGACTCCGCCATCGCGGCATAGCGTGGCATGACATGTTGATGCACAAGCGTTGTATTCACTGCACTCCAATCAGCCTCTTGCGCCATCACAGGTAAGGAGCACACAATGCCGACATACCCGAGGGCACAAACCGAACGCCGAATCGCAGACTTGTATCGATTCATGATAACACTCTCATCGTTATAACGATTCTATAAACAGTAATAATGCCTCTCTTGAGGCCTTGTCCAAGGCTAAAAATCTGTCTCGAACCATCTGTGCTTCGCCACCGTGCCACAGAATCGCTTCAAGCACGTTTCGAGCCCGACCATCATGCAACAAATGTTGACTGCCATTGATTTCAGGCGCTAAACCTACCCCCCAAAGAGGAGGTGTTTTCCACGCTCGTCCCTTGGCATCAAACTCATCGTGATCATCTGCCAAGCCATCCCCCATATCATGCAACAGCAAATCCGTGTAGGGCCAGATTGTCAGATTGGCCAAGCCTTCAGGGGCACTAGAAGCGGTCTGATACGAAGGGCGGTGGCAAGCATGACAACCGACTTCATAAAAAAGCTGGCGTCCCTCTTGATGCCTCTCATCGCTTTCAGGTCGGTCAACGACGGCAAGGTGACGTGTATAAGCGGTGAGAAGATCAACCACTGCATTTGAGGCTTCGACCCCATCAAGATGCGGGCTATTGCCATCCGGCATACCCAGACATTGGATTTGTGCGGGGGTGCAGGCGCCAAAACCTTCAGGGAAAAAAGTCGACGAGATCCCTATATCTTCAAACAAAGCCGCTGCATTTTGCTGATGCAAACTTGGGTGCAACGCTTTCCACCCGAAACGTCCAATCCGGTTTTTTTGATGTTCCCGATCCCATACCCGATTCAAATGACCATTGATTCCCAACTCCAACCAAGCTTCTGAGGCTTCGTTCGCCAGCAAATCGTCTTCAGATATTGCCTCTAACAAGCCTAGGCCATGCATGGGTGGAGCAATGCGAGCGGACATGCGAACATGTGGAGACAAGTCGCCATAGCTTAATGACTCGATTGAATAGATCGGCTTTTGCAGAATAACCTCTTCTCCATCCGCAAAGAACACTGACAAAGGCTCATAGGACACCGTCAATTGTCCTTCGGCAGGCAATCCTTGTACGGAAAAGTTTTGCAGTTGAGCACCGTAGACGGGCTCAGGAATAAGCCCCAATACTGTATACTGTTCCGCCTGTGCAGACGTCATATTCTCAGGTTTCGGAATACTTAACCTCAGCAAGACAGAAACCGCTTTATCTTCATTTCGCTGAGGGTCGGGCGTACGCCCTCGCCCATTTTGTAAATGGCATCCCGCACAGGAGCGAGCATTAAATAGTGGACCTAAACCATCGCTGGCCGTAGTCGATGACGGTGAAGACACCCATAACTTATTGAAGATACTGCGACCTAAGGTCACGCCCATGCGTGTATCGAGCGGGAGCGTGGCCGAGAATTGTTGTAAAACACCTCGGCTCACAGCTCTAGATTGGGTGGCCTCACCCCCTGGGCGTTGTTCTTCCAGCGAGGGGACTGGGATATCTTGAGCGTACAGATCAAGACATTGAATGAACAACACTAGGCAGCCAAGCCAACCCCATCTAGATTTCATATTGATTGAACATTAAATAATAGAATCTGGATCATCCAAGCTGTCCGATCCTTCAAGCTCAATAGCATCCAGCCCAAGCACGTCGATCGCTGACTCAATTGAGCGCGTCTGTGTCACGAGCGTATCCACCAAATTCTGTACAATCGCATTGCCGTCTGTGTTGCCCGCACCAATTAGGACATCAAAGGGTTGTCCAGCATACGCCTTATCAACAATCGCTTGCGCAGCGGCCTGAGTTTGTGCCAACTCTAGTGTCAGTTGATTTGCCAATGCAGGTGATTTTGCAGTCAGTAAGTCAGCCAATGAAGGACCTTCAACCACGGTACCATCGATACGCGTGTACTGCCCGTGGTAGACATTGTTAATACCCACCACATTGTAGAAATGGGAGTAATGTGTATTGTCAGAGAAGCAATCATGCTCTTCTTCAGGGTCATGTAGCATTAAGCCCAGCTTGGTTCTTTCGCCAGCCAACTCACCGTAGGATAAGCTCCCCATCCCCGTCAGAATGGTGGCTAATCCGCCTTGTTCACCTTTTTCCAAGAGTGCTTGGCGGGCATCGCCCTCAGGCGTCCAGTGCTCTGCCATTTCTTCTAAATCACTGATCAACAAATCAGTAACAACGGATAGATATTGACGACGACGATCACAGTTTCCGCCCGTACACTCGTCTAAGCTGAAATCTGTCGCTGGGCGTTCGCCTGAGCCCGGCTCAGTACCATAAAGATCCTGACCCCAAAGTAAAAACTCAATGGCGTGGTACCCAATGGCAACGTTTGCTTCAATATCATCAATCTCATGCAGAGTATCGCTTAATAACTCGGCGGTGATTTCAGACACGTCTATTGTTTGGTTACCAAGCACCAAGGTTTGATTGGCAATAACGTTGGCCGCATAGAAGGGGTTTTCGTCAGATTCTTCTCCGTAATGTTCAACACTGACATAGTCGATTAAACCTTCATCCAGTGGCCAGGCATTCACGCGCCCTTCCCACTCATCGACGATTTCATTGCCAAAACGATATACTTCCGTTTGCATGTAAGGGACACGCGCATCACGCCAGGCTTGGCGAGCTGCTTCGAGATTGGCTTCCGTTGGGTCATTCAAAAAGGCATCAATTTTAGATTTCAGCTGAAGAGCACCAGCAACTGAATCACTGTAAGCTGCTTCAGCGATGTTGGCATAGGTCGTAATGACTTGGGCAGGTGTGGCAGCAAATACGCTTGAAGCGCCTAAGCCCAGTGCCATTCCGACCAAAACTCCTGATAACCGCTTGTTCATTGCAAACTCCCTCTGATGAATTAAGATGCAGAATAATATAATTGATAGTCATTATCATTACAATTATTTATTATATGTAGATTATTTGATCCTGATCAATGGTATTGACTTCGATTAGTCGCTAGGCTTCATTTTTCTCATGGCATTGGAGACGGATTCCGTCATGAAATACACCCTCATACGAATGCTGAAAATGGCCTTTATAGGTTTGTTATTGAGCATGCCCTTTCAAGTAAATGCACAATCCTTTGACGCTGAAAAAGCAGAACTCGGCCAACGATTATTTTTTGATCCCAATTTATCGCGCAATCGCACCCAATCGTGTGCAACCTGCCATGCACCTTCCACGGCTTTTTCAGACTCTAGACCCAACCTTACCGACTCAGCGGCCTCCCTTGGTGACGATAATCAGTCTTTCGGTGACCGAAATGCCCCCATGGTCACCTATGCTGCTCAGACCCCTGATTTCCACCGAAATGCACAAGGGATTTATGTGGGTGGTTTTTTCTGGGATGGGCGTGCGGCGAACTTAGCCGAGCAGGCAAAGGGCCCCCCGCTCAACCCAATTGAGATGGGAATGCCTGATGAAGAGTCGGTCATTGAACGAATATTGGAAAATCCGATTTATCCTCCACTGTTTAAAGCTCTATATGGTGAGCCAATCTTTGAGAACACCCAAGCCGCCTATAACGCCATGGCAGATGCGCTTGCTCATTTTGAGAAAACCGAGTTATTCAACCCTTTTGATTCAAAATATGATCGCTATCTTCAAGGAAAGGCACAGTTAACGCCTGAAGAAGAGCTGGGCATGACGCTGTTTTTCTCGCAACAGTTCACCAATTGCAATCTGTGCCATCAACTCAACCCTTTGCCTGGTCGAGAAAAGGAAGTGTTTAGCAATTTTGAATATCACAATATTGGCGTGCCTGTGAACGCTAAACTCAGAGAGATTAATGGTGTCACCGATAACGACGTTGGACTCTTTGCTCATCCTGAGGTCGACGATCCATCCAGTATCGGAAAATTCAAAACACCCAGTCTGCGTAATGTAGCCGTGACTGGGCCCTATATGCATAACGGCGTGTTTCAGGACTTACGCACGGTTATCCTTTTCTATAATCAATACAATTCACGAAGCGCCAAAATGCGCATCAATCCAGAAACAGGTTTAGAATGGGAAGCACCCGAAATCCCCGAAAACATTTCACTCACCGAACTGCAAACAGGTCCGGCTCTTGACGACAAACGCGTAGATGCATTAGTTGCATTTCTCAAGACCTTAACCGATGCTCGCTTTGAGCATTTACTTAACGCCAGCACTGACTAATCAAGCAAATGCCTCCACCCTACCCAGCCTTTACCATCACGAGCAAGGCTGGGTCATCAACCACTTAGTTCACCTTTCCTACTTAAAAAACCTTCATCTCAATAATTCTTGAGTCTTTTACACAGTTTTTTGCGATTAATGTTGCAGTGCAACATAGATGAGCTATAATAGATACAACTTAAGTCTACTTTACAGGGCTATGACTATGCTAAATTCCAGTGAAATGGCCATTCTTGTGGCCCTAAAGCGTCTCGGCAAGCGTGATGGTATTTTCCCCCCCATCATGCTGACCCTTAAAAATCAGTTTGAAGACATGGAATACAATGTTTTCTTCCAACACGTGATGAGTCTTCAAGACAAAGGCTACCTCAAAGTGGCTAGCGGTAAGGCACGTGGCCTTTTCATCTCGAAAGAAGGCTTCGCATTGGCTGAAGCGCTTGAACAAGAACACATTCCGATGGCTCGTCTTGTTACACTTGTTTAAGTGAAACGCCATTGAACGATGTTTAGACAAATCGCACTTCTAGAATCTAGAGGTGCTTTTTTTTGAGCGAGTTTAAAGGCACAAAGAGCTTACAATCTGCAAAAAAATACCCCCTGCTTCACAGCAGGGGGATCTAAGGGATGCTTGGCAAAGCAAAGCAAACGCGGCCGCCAGTGCAAAACGACCAAGGGGTGGGCGTATCTCTACGCCCGGTTCAACAGACAGAGCAGATTCAACAATTAAATCAGAAGAAGCCCAATGGATTGATATCGTAGCTCACCAACATATTCTTGGTTTGCTGATAATGATCCAACATCATCTTGTGAGTTTCACGTCCAACACCTGACTTCTTGTAACCACCGAATGCCGCATGAGCTGGGTAATGGTGGTAGCAGTTCGTCCAGACACGACCGGCTTCAATACCACGTCCCATCCGATACGCCAGGTTCATATCACGTGTCCAAACACCCGCACCCAAGCCAAACTCTGAATCATTGGCAATGGCGAGCGCTTCAGCTTCATCTTTGAAGGTCGTGACCGACACCACTGGACCAAAGATTTCTTCTTGGAACACGCGCATTTTGTTGTGACCTTTAATCAAGGTCGGTTGGATGTAGTAACCATTATTCAAGCCAGTATCCAGCTGCTCTTTATCGCCACCGATAAGGATTTCTGCACCCTCATCACGGCCGATATCAAAGTAGCCCATGATCTTCGTAAACTGTTCTTCAGACGCTTGAGCACCGACCATGACTTCAGTATCCAGCGGGTTGCCACGCTTGATTTGCTTGGTACGCTCGATGACCAGATTAATAAAGTCATCGTAGATATCTTCTTGGATCAACAAACGTGATGGGCAAGTGCAGACTTCACCTTGGTTGAAGAACGCTAACACAACACCCTCGACACACTTGCTGAGGAAGTTATCTTCAAAATTCATGACGTCTTTGAAGAAAATATTCGGTGACTTACCGCCCAGCTCAACGGTAGATGGAATAATGTTTTCAGCGGCACATTTCATAATGTGCGCACCGACTGGCGTAGAACCAGTAAATGCAATTTTAGCGATGCGCTTGCTGGTGGCTAAGGCCTGACCCGCTTCAGCACCAAAGCCATTCACGACGTTCAAAACACCCGCTGGCAACAAATCCTCAATTAACTCAACAAATTTGAGGATAGACCAAGGTGTCTGCTCAGCAGGCTTAAGAATGACACAGTTACCTGCTGCCAATGCTGGAGCCAGTTTCCAAGCCGCCATTAACAGCGGAAAGTTCCAAGGAATAATTTGTCCGACAACCCCTAAAGGCTCGTGAAAATGGTACGCCACGGTGTTATTGTCAATTTCGCCAATGCTGCCTTCTTGTGCACGAACGCAGCCTGCAAAATAACGGAAGTGGTCAACGGCAAGTGGCACGTCGGCATTCAAGGTTTCACGAACGGCCTTACCATTATCCCAAGTCTCAGCAACGGCAATTGACTCAAGGTTTTGCTCTAAACGATCGGCAATTTTCAACAAAAGATTTGAGCGATAGGTAACGGATGTTTTACCCCAAGCTTCTTTAGCTGCGTGAGCCGCATCTAAGGCTAAATCAATGTCTTCAGCACTAGAGCGTGGAATTTCGCAGAAGGCTTCACCGGTCACAGGGGAGATGTTTTTGAAATACTGACCTTTAACGGGAGCTGTCCATTGTCCACCAATGAAGTTTTCGTAACGTGGTTTTACAGTAGTGACTGAGCCTTCAAGCCCTGGCTGTGTATAGATCATGATAGAAGCCTCTTGTTTTTATTGAATTGACTGACAAGGAGTGAGTCCGCTTTGGAATCACATTAGGGTATTTCCAGATCAGTCGTTTACGTTCAGGCTTCATAATAGACGTTAATTCGCCACCCCACGTATTATGCAAAGGCAGCGATTTTTTACGCCTTTAGTACTGGTTTACATTGAGCCATCATTAGACGACTTGTGTCTCAATTTGAATCAGATTTGATAAGCTCACTTGCAGTCGATCACCCGATGCCAGACGTCCGACACCTGCAGGCGTTCCCGTTAAAACAATATCACCCGGCATTAAGGTAAACCACTCGCTAATATGCGACAACAAGGCTGGCACGGACATCAGCATCTGTGATGTATTACCCTGTTGACGTACTTCATCATTAATAACCAACTTTAACTCTAAATTAGCAAGATCCACATCCGCGGTCATTGGCACCCACTCAGACGCAGGGCAACTGGCATCAAAGGCTTTTGCTTTTTCCCAAGGCAAGCCTTTCTCTTTTAACTTTGACTGGAGATCCCGTAAGGTTAAATCCAACGCCACGCCTACACCTGCAATCGCATCAAACGCATCTTCTGGTGTTGCCTGAGTTAAGGGCGCACCAATCAGAACCATTAACTCCGTTTCATAATGCACATCCCCTTTGTCACCCGCGAGCTGAACAGGTGCACGCAGATTTGCCAACGACGTGGAGGGCTTGATGAAAAGCAGTGGTTCAGTCGGCACGGGATTATTCAATTCTTTTGCATGCTCAGCATAGTTACGCCCAACACACACGACTTTTCCAACGGGTAAATCTGACGCTTGAGTACCCACAAAATGATGTTTGTATTGCATGCAAAACTCCTCAAATATAAGGGTTAGTGAGAAAAAGTCTCTTTTCGTTGCCAATATAACAGGATTAATGAACAGATAAGAGTCAAGGTAAATACAATCATCGAGCCCAGCACAACACCAGACCATCCCTGAGCTTGCCAGAAAGGATACAAGTAATACCCGCCCGCACTGGCACCCACGTAATAGAAAACCAAATACAGGGCTGAAGCACTGGCTCTGGCCGTGTGCGCATGGCGGCTGACCCAACTGCTGGCCACAGAGTGAGTGAAGAAAAAACCAAAGCTATTAATGAAAAACCCCAGAACAATGGCCCACAAAGAGTCATTTAGCGTCAACGCAGTTCCTAGCATTAGAATCAGGATGCCAACGCTCATGCAAAGAGGTGACGAAAATCTTTGAGCAATGCGCCCCGAGACCATAGAACCCGCAGTACCCGTTAAATAGGTTAAAAACAACAACCCCAAAATGCTGGCAGGTAAGGCATAGGGAGGCTCCGCTAAGACGAAGGTAATGTAAGTGTACTGATTCAAAAATATAAAGAAATTCAAGCCTCCGATAATATAGGCCATCAGTAACTTTGGATTAGACACATGAAGCGCCAAGTCTTTAAGCATACCCAGCAAACTAAACGCCTTGGGTTTAAAATGTTGCGAGGGCGGTAATAACCACGCCACCAATGCAATGCAGCAACAACTTAAGCCAGTCAGCATGAGAAAAACAGCAGGCCAACCCAACCAGTCGCCAACAATCCCGCCAAGAATACGACCACTGACGCCGCCTAATGAATTTCCGGCAATATACAACCCTACTGCCGTCATCATGGCCTTCGGCGTAAACTCATCGCCCATATACGCGATGGCAACCGCAGGTACTCCGGCCAGAAAAAACCCCTGTACCGCTCTTAACCAAAACAGTGACGAGTAATCCCTTGCGAAGAACAAGAGTACCGACACCAACATTACACCGATCAGCGTAAATACAATAATGCCACGGCGTCCCACTACATCGGACAGTGGACCGTAAAACAGTAAGGAAAAGCCCAATACCAAGGTTGCAATCGTATAGGTACGAGACACCGCCAGTTCAGACAACTCTAAACTGGTTGCAACCAAAGGCAATAAAGGCTGCATCCCATGAAGATTTGCAAACACCATGAATGAAGCAATACACAATGCCAAGGTGCTCGCCAAAATTGTGGACTGGTGGTTTCGATCATCTGCGTATCCAAAAGGGATGAATTGAGATTTGAATTCTAACAGCGAATAATGCATCATAAAAATATATACATTTTATGAAAACCATAATATAAACTTATATGAACTTAAAACACTTACGCTACTTCGTCACCGTTGCCGAACTTGGAAGCTTTACGGCTGCAGCCGAACAGCTTCATCTGGCACAACCTGCTGTCAGTATGGCGATTCAAAAACTGGAGCGCAGCTTATCCGTTCAGCTCTTTCATCGTCATGAACGCCAAATCAGCCTGACGGATGAAGGCAATGAGCTGCTGATATTGGCAAAGCGTATTCTGATGAGTGCGGATGAAGCCACTCTAGCAATGAAAGAACTCAGTGGATTACAACGTGGCGAGGTTCGAATTGGGATACCCGGTATGCTGGGCTCCTATTACTTCCCTCCCATTTTAATGGCCTTTCGGCATCAACACCCCGCCCTACAGCTCTCGGTGATTGAAGCAGGCACTCGCAAACTACAACAAATGTTGATTAATGGTGAAATTGATATCGGCGTCATTGTAGAAGACACCCCTTCAATTGAGTTAGACACTCTGCCCTTCTTGCGCGAGCAAATGATGGTCGTTATGGCGTCAGATCATCCCTTAGCAACAAAAACCTCAATTGACATTGATGACCTTTCTGAAGAAGAGTTGGTACTGTTTAAAGAGGGGTATTTCCATCGAGAAGTGATCGACAAGCTTCTACTTCAACATGGAATCAAACCTCATATTGGCTTTGAGACGAACTTAATTCCATTAATTAAGCAGATCGTTAAACAAGGCTTTGGCATTTCTACCTTACTTGAAATGGTGATTAAGGACGAGCCCGCATTGATTGCCCGTCCCTTCAGCGAACCCGTACTTCTCGATTTATGCATCGCATGGCGTAAAAACGGTTACCTTTCCAAAGCCAACCGTTGTTTTATTGATTTTGTTGCCGCTCAAAAAACTCAGCCATGACGTTGGCGCTTTGACAAAAGAGGACTATGATAGTCCCCTATTTTTTATATCCGGTCACTGGAGCCAAGCATGTTAAGTGTAAATCAATATTTTGATGGTAATGTAATGTCCATTGGGTTTAGTTCTAACGAAGGCCCAGTCACATCAGGCGTGATGGCACCAGGTGAATACACCTTTGGCACCAGCCAAGATGAATTAATGAAAGTGGTACACGGTGAACTCGTGGTTAAACTCCCTGGAAGTGATACTTGGCAGGCATTCCCGGCGGGCACAGAGTTTTCCGTTGCAGCCAACCAATCCTTTGATTTGAAAGTTGCAACTGCAACGGCCTATCTTTGCTACTACAGCTAAAGCACCAGAAGGGGTTGGCCGTGTTAACGCACAGCCAACCCCACAGAGATCTCGCGCAGTACCACTCGATTTCGTCCTTCGGCCTTGGCTTGATACAGCGCCTTATCCGCTTCTTTAATCACGCCGTCAACCTTTACCCCCTCTCCTGACTCACGACAACTGATCCCGATACTAACGGTAATATGCTGTGCAATTTGACTTGTTTTATGCTCAATATTAAGTGCTTCTATGGCCTGCAAAATTCGCTGCGCCACCTGTTTTGCGGCGTTTCTATCCGTATTTTGCAAAATACAAATAAACTCTTCACCACCATACCTCGCCACAAAGTCTTGTTTGCGTGTTACCGTATACTGTAAAACCCTTGCAATTTTTCGTAAACACTCATCGCCCGCTTGGTGGCCATAAAAGTCGTTGTAGTTTTTAAAATAATCCACATCAATCATGAGTATGCATATGGGAGTATCCAAAGCTACTGACAGTTCTATATCATGTTTCAATGCTTCATCAAACGCACGGCGATTGCCAATACCCGTTAAGGCATCCGTTAAAGACAATTTTTCGACTTTTTCATTATGCTCTTTGGCTTTTAATGCATAATAGTTAAAGGCACCTGCAAGGTCAGCTATTTCATCATTGCCGTTTATTTGTATTACATTAGGCTGCCCCCCCACTTGCGCCAACACCTTATCTTTTAAATACGCCAAACGATTCAGTACGCGAACTTTTAAGAAAACAATGCTGCCAACAATAAAGCAAAAGGCTATACAAAATACTAATAAAAAAACACGAGCATCCTTCTCGGCAACTTGCGTGTTTGCAGCAATATGGCCACGTAAACTCTGTTGCAAGGTCAACATCTCATAATCTGTCTCTTTTATAAACTCAGAGACTAGGCTTCTGATAAAGTTGCTTCTCCCTGCCACACGACCGGCGACACGTAACTGCTCCGTTCGCAACGCGATCACACCATTATCTGCCATTAACAAATGATTGAGTGTTAACGTATAGGTTTCCGCAAACTTACGCACACTCGGGTCCAAACTTTGAATAAGCAGATGTTGCTCATCAAGCATTCCTAAAAGCTGGGCTCTCATGTTTCGCAAATCTTGCAGTCCCGTTAGGCCTAAGCTTCTGTTCGCTTGTGTGACAACCGAAGAAAAATGCATCAACCAAATAGATAAGTCGGGCGAACCATTGGCCAACGTCAATGCTTCGGAATGGTAACGGTAGAGCTCAGTTTCATACTGTTGAATAATGACGGCTAAATTAAGCTTATGTTGTACCAACGCATTTAAATTGGCTAACTCATCAACAATAAGTTGAAACTTGACATCTAGGTTACCCTGTTTGTTATCCAATAAATGTTGTTCGATACGAGCCGATACATTCAGAATTTCTTGATGTACGATTCGGCGCATTGCCTGGCTGTTTGCTTGTGCTAACTGCTCATTCAAATAAGGGATCTCTAGAATACCCATATTCAATGTCATCGCATTATGCATGTTTGGCAAGGCTGTTTGACTAATGTCAGACAAAAGAGTCGTTGTTTTCAGTGTGCGATCATAAGACATCCAAGCGAGCACACTAAATAAAAGCAAGAAGCTCGATAATGCACCTAGGATAATGATCGAAATTGGTTGTCTCATAAGCCGTTGTCACTCATGGTCTCTCAACTTGAGCCACATCTTGCAAACGACCTTCGATCTTGGGAGCAATTGACTTCGCCACCTGTATTGCATCGATGACTAGATCAGACACCAAGCGCGTCATTTGGCCCTCGTACACTATTGGCTTCACGCCAATAAACATGTCAAACCCATCACCACCATTCGCAATAAACTGACGTGTTGCTAAACGATAGATCTGATTGTCTTGCACAGCTTGCCCTCTTACGTTAAGTGCAATGACTCTCTTTCCTGGATCTTGCGAGCTATCATAGACCACCTCCATTCCAGACACCTGCAAATAACGTCCTTTCATATCCTCAATCTGGCTTAGACTATTCTCCATTGCCGCTAAGAGCTGTGCTCCGGTCACTTCAAGCAGCACCACGTGGTCCCGAAACGGCAACTCGGCCAAAATATCACGGCGCGTAAGCTCAAGAGGAGCGACATAATTACGTTCAGCTCGAATAAATCCAGAGTTAAAGAAGGCAATATCGGCGTTTGCATGGTTACGCAATACATCAGCGATAAAATTACCAAATGGGTTTTCTTGAGTCCGAGTGTTTGGTAAAAGAGTACTGAAATCTGTGTTTAACCTTCCCAGTGGCTCACTCAATAACGAATCCAAGCGGCGATTATAATCGTCGACCTGATCTAAAACCGTGGCGTCCGCTTCATAACTATTCATACTATCCATCGAAACGATGAACGAAAAACGATTATGGTCATCCTTATGAATACGAACGATGGCAACCTCATCCCCTTTGGCAATCCAAATATGATTAGGATGCTTCATCATTTCCGGATTATCTGTCAACAGTAAATGCTCATCCTTACCCAATGCCAGATCCAGCACTCCCGATGCCAGCAACTCATCAAATTCAGCATAACGGTTTAAATAATCACGGTAACAGCACGAATACGCCATAATGATCAGATCAACACCAGATGCCCTAAGCGCTTCAGCTTTTTGTCGGATGAGCTCGACAGGGTTCTCAGCTAGAACCATACGTTTTACATTATACTCTTCCAATGTATTGGGCGGTAAAATGCCCAAAATACCGAGCTGCAAATCCCCCAACTCAACCACAATCTGATCTACCGTGCCATCAAGATTTCCCTGAGTCAGCGTATCGATTGAGTTAGACGTAACAAACGGAAAAGCGGCCTCATAAGCTCTCAATGACAATTGATCTTCATAGAAGCTAAATTCACGTTTACCGACCACCATCGCCGCAGGTTCCAGCGAGTTCAACAGATCGATGATATGGGACCCCATATCAAGAGACGACAAGGTGCTAGGTGCCAGATTTCCACCTCCAGATACAAAGGCCACAGGAGACTGACTTCTGTATTGGTTAAGTAAACTGGCAAGTTTTGGATAGCTCCCTTTTGTATCACTGTCCATTTCCGTCATTTCACTTACATAAACGATGAAATACTCAGACTGTCCAAACGCAATAGGTGATAGCAAAAGAGCGGTAGTTAGCGAAAGCACTTGTAATCTGCGAACTGATTTAAACACTTTACCAAACATAATAGGCTCCGAGTCTCATCTTCTATGAAGGTACTTATTGAATAGCGTTATACCACAGTTTAGGTGTTTTTATGATGATGAACAGTTCAATAAAGGCCTATTTCATTTCCTACTTAAAGATTTTTTCATGATCAGTTGAGTAAATACCATTTAGATCGATCGCTGTGACGCAGCAACTGCGTCGTTATTGTGATAAGATTTGTCGCCTTAAACACAATAGCGCCTGTCGCACAAACCTTACGAGCTGTCGAAGATGAGCAAAGTCACCTCACTAGATAAGAGCAAGATTAAAATTCTATTGCTGGAAGGTATACATCAATCAGCAATCGACACCCTTCACGCCCATGGCTATCTTAACATTGAGACACTCAGTGGATCATTGCCAGAAGATGAGCTCATTGAGCGGATTAAAGAAGTGCACTTTGTTGGGATACGTTCTCGTACTCAATTGACTGCACGCGTATTCGAGGCCGCTGAAAAATTAGTCGCTGTGGGTTGTTTCTGCATTGGCACAAACCAAGTGGATCTTGATGCCGCCACCCAGGCAGGTATCGCGGTGTTCAACGCACCCTATTCCAACACTCGCTCGGTTGCTGAGCTCGTTTTGGCAGAAGCCATCATTTTGATGCGTGGTGTCGCTGAAAAAAGCGCGAAAGCGCATCGGGGTATCTGGCAAAAAACGGCTAAGAACTCCTATGAGATCCGTGGGAAAAAACTCGGCATCGTCGGCTATGGTAGCATTGGAACTCAACTAAGCATTTTAGCGGAAGGTTTAGGCATGGATGTCTACTTCTATGATGTTGTCACCAAGCTCCCATTGGGCAATGCAAAGCCAGTTGGCTCAATGACTGAGCTATTGTCGATCAGTGATGTCGTAACGCTTCACGTTCCAGAACTCCCATCTACAAAAAACATGATGGGGACACCTCAGTTTGAACAAATGAAGCACGGCTCCATTTTTATTAATGCTGCACGTGGAACGGTGGTTGACATTGATGCACTCTGTGATGCGTTGAAGTCAGGGAAACTTTTAGGCGCTGCAATCGATGTATTCCCCGTAGAGCCTCGCACGAATGACGATGAGTTTATCAGTCCACTCCGGGAATTTGACAATGTCATTCTGACTCCACATGTGGGCGGCTCCACAATGGAAGCCCAAGAAAACATCGGCTTTGAGGTGTCTGAGAAGCTGATCAAATACAGTGATAATGGTTCATCCATTACATCGGTTAATTTCCCAGAAGTCGCACTTCCAGGACATCCGAACTGCCACCGTTTGTTGCACGTTCACAACAACATCCCAGGTGTTTTGTCGCAGATCAACAGTGTTTTCTCTGAAAACAATATCAACATCACGGGCCAATACCTACAAACCAATGACAAAGTAGGCTATGTTGTGATTGATGTTGAGGCCGATTACTCTGCCATCGCACTGGACAAGCTCAACGCAATTAACGGAACTATCCGCTGCAGACGCCTCTTTTAATAGAGTGCTTTATTCGCCTCATCTCATCAACTTTATCGGTCAATGAGATGAGGCTAACTCAGCTTTGACAAAGCCTCCTGTATTTTAACAAATACCTTCTTACGAATTTTTACCGCATCGTTCACCAGATGATGCCTTCCACCCTGAATCAGAAAGATTTCAGCGTTCGTATAGATGCGTTCAAATAAAGGCAAATTATGTTGCCAGTCCACTGTCATATCCTCATCTCCTTGAATAATTAATGGAGCCCCCTCCACTCCTCTTTGAGCCTCCATGACAGGAACCCACTTTAACATGGCACGAATCCAGTTCATCGAAAAGTGCGTGTACTGCAGGGGATCACGCTGACGTACAAACGCCAGAAACTCAGGATCACCTGAGTTATCTGTAAAATCACGTTTATAGCGCCGACGAAACCATCCTAAAAGCGCATACAGCTTCTTAATTCGTTCAAAACGTGCTGGACGCAGCAAAGGCGCTAAGAGAATACGCTGATCAATATCAAGAGGCTGCATCAGATGCATAGCGGGCATAATCTGCTGGCTCATGATAATGGCCGCACCCGTGCTCTGCCCAAGCAATACCAAACGCTTACCCATGATGGCGCGGTAGGTTTGTAAGACATGATTCAACTGTGTCACGTAGGTCTTGAAGTCATCAATGCCTAACGGGTCACCGAGTGACAGACCATGGCCTGGCAAATCATAAATCAGCACATTCCATTTCAGCCGAAGAAGATAATCAATGAGGCTGCGGTATAAGCCCGCATGATCGGTATACCCATGTACAATCACGACTGTGCCCAGAGCTGCGCGTGATTGAAAATACTGCACAACCAGTTGTGCCTGCTGAATCGACTCAATGCCAATAGAATAGTCTGTATCATCGGGCAATGTGTCGAAACCATAGTGATGCCGATAGGCGCGCACTTGGCGATCGCACAACGTCGGTTGCGAGGGATCAAAAGGTTCAAGCTCAGAGCGTACACTGGAGGCCGTAAACTCTGGCATCTGGTCGCTGTATGCCGAACTAAAGGGGTCTGATAGGGGCGATTCGGTGAAAATGGTCATAGGCTCATCCTTCGTATCCTATTATTATAGACCTATGATTATGAACTAATATGACAGTTGTATCTTCGACGGAGCATTCATGTCAATCAAGGTTCATCTTTTATAACGAAAAATGCGTACAGCAGGATGACAGACTTTTCACAAGATAGATATTAAGGAAAGCATCAATGGCCTTTCAACCCCATGTTACCGTCGCTGCATTAATTCGCCGAAATGATCGTTATCTAATGGTCGAAGAAGGCAACCCCAACAACAGCGTATTCAATCAACCCGCAGGCCACATTGAAGCAGGTGAGACACCTGAAGCCGCCTGCATACGAGAAGTCCAAGAAGAAACCGCTTGGCGCGTAAAACCCAAACATCTAATCGGCATCTACCTTTTAACCCTTCATCCTGAAAAGGTCTATTACCGCTTTGGTTTTAGAGCAGATGCTTTAGAAGACCTATCCACCCCTTTGGATCCAGACATCATCGCCTGCCACTGGCTAACGCTTTCTGAAATTAAAGCACTGCAATTAGCGGGTCGTTTACGCAGCGATCTGGTCATGAAGTTGATCGAAGATGATCTTGCTGGCAATGCGTTTCCACTTGAAATCATACAGTCATAAAAACACGTGACCCAACATCGACTTCAGTGTATAAATCGCGCTCTGTCACTCTATGTTCGGTCACACTTTCATGAATCAACACACTGCCTTTTTCGATACTCTGGCCGACGAACTCGTCGATCGTGGCTATGCCATTTTGCACCAAGGCGTCCCGGCTGAACTCTGTTGTCAGTTACGCTCCCGTATTCAAGAACTTGATGATGAGGATTTTAAACGAGCCGGCATTGGTCGAGAACAAGATCATCAAATCAACACCCAAATACGACGAGATCAAATTCGTTGGCTGAGTCAAAACAACCCTACCGAAAACACCTATCTCAACTGGATGGATACCCTTCGCTCAGCCCTCAATCAACGTCTTTTTATGGGATTGTTTGATTATGAAGCGCATTTTGCGCATTATCCTGTTGGCGCCTTCTACAAACGCCATGTTGATGCGTTCAAAGGACGCACCAACCGGGTGCTGACCACCGTGGTCTATTTGAATAAAGATTGGCAAAAAGATGAAGGTGGTGAACTGATCCTTTACCCTGAAACAGGTGACACACCCATTGAATGCGTTCTCCCTGAATCTGGAACCTTGGTGTGTTTTTTAAGCGACCGTTTTCCACATGAAGTGCTCACAGCCTATCGAGACAGATACAGTATTGCCGGATGGTATCGCGTCAACAATACGCTCGGTGACCAGATCGATCCTCCGCGTTAATCTGCACAAGCCACCCACTCTCACCTTGGTCAAATCGAGAGTGGGGGCATGTTGAGCGTCATCAGCCCTGAATGACCATCAGCCTATATATTCGAGCGTACTAGAGAATCAGAGACACCAATAGCGATACTCCCATCAATACGAAAACACCTGCAGCAATTCGACGAAACACTGTGAAATTTAGACGTTCCAGTAGCCATTGCCCTGCAAACACAACCGGCACATTCGCTAACATCATGCCAAGTGTTGTTCCGAGCGTCACCGCTACAATCGCTTCATACTTAATGGCCAGCATAACGGTGGCGATCTGTGTTTTATCGCCTATTTCCGCTAGGAAAAATAAGACAAAACTCGCTCCAAATGCCCCCCAACGCGCATACTGTTGGCCCACATCTTCCTCTTCATCGGGAATCAATATCCAGGCGGCCATGGCAAAGAAGCCTATCGCTAACAGCAAAATTGCCCAATTGCCCGACAAAAGATTCGACAGCCAATCGCCAAATAGAGCCGATGCACCATGGTTAATCAGAGTTGCAACTAAGATTGCACAACAAATGGTCCAAGGTTTACGGAATTTAGCCACTAATAACAAGGAAAGAAGCTGGGTTTTATCGCCCACTTCGGCTAAAGCAACGGCAAGGGTTGAGAACAAAAACGCTTCCATGATGACACCAGGGGCCAGACGATTAACCATAAGGTATGAATACACGTCCGGCCCCGGTAGGTGTATTAATACCTTAGGTCTCATCAATCTCACTGCATGAATCACTGAGCGCGGCAACCATAAGCATGTGGCTCAAGTATGTTGGCTGACGCCTTGGCAACGAAATACCAAGAGATTACTCCCCTAAGAGTGAGGTTATGCTAATGAGCTTTGATCTAAATGTCAAACGCCTAACCGCCCTTCAGATGTCGTCAATCTGTGGAGGAAGAAATCAGAAGGTTCATGTTCGATGATCATAGCCTTCACGCACAGCACTCAGCGCATGCTATAATTCCCACTCAAATTTAAAATGTGGACATCCTGTGAAACCTGAAGATTTTGCCCAACTCCCGCTACCCCCTAAAGCCTTAGAGAATCTCGCTCAAATGGGCTACACCGCCATGACGCCCATTCAGCAGCAAAGCTTACCCGTCATACTCCAAGGTCGAGACATCATCGCTCAAGCCCAAACAGGTAGCGGTAAAACAGCCGCATTTGGTATCGGTCTATTGGAAAAAATCAATCCTCGCTTTTTCGGAGTACAGGGTCTAATTTTATGTCCAACTCGTGAATTAGCGACGCAGGTCGCCACAGAGCTTCGAAAACTTGCACGCTACCTTGATAATATTAAAATTGTTTCCATTTGTGGCGGACAACCCATTGGCCCTCAAATTGGCTCACTGGAACACGGGGCTCATATCGTCATTGGTACGCCTGGACGTTTACGCGATCATTTACGCAAACAAACGCTTAACCTTGAGTCCTTGCACACCCTGATTCTCGATGAAGCTGACCGCATGCTCGACATGGGGTTTGAAGACGATATTCGTTTTATCATTGGCGCGACACCCGAGAAACGCCAAACACTTCTTTTTTCGGCTACCTATCCAGACACGATTGAGGCAATGAGTGCGGCTTATCAATTTGACCCTCTGCGTGTCAGTGTCGAAAGCCAACATGATGACAGCACCATCGAACAAGCCTATATCACATACAAAAATCAAGACAAAACAGAGACACTTGCCGCACTGTTGCAACACTTCGCCCCTGAAGCTGCGATTATTTTCTGCAACACCAAGCAAACCTGCAGCGATATGGTGGCCGCACTCCGTAACTATGGACTTAAAAGCCTAGCGTTACATGGTGATTTAGAGCAACGAGATCGTGATCAAGTCCTCATTCGCTTCAGCAATGGCAGCTGCCGCTATTTGTTTGCAACAGATGTAGCCGCTCGTGGCTTAGACATTGACAGTGTCGACCTAGTCATTAATGCTGACTTACCCGCTGACCCTGCCGTCTATACCCATCGCATTGGCCGCACAGGACGAGCCGGACGTCAAGGGATGGCCATTAGCCTGTGTTCAGACCGTGAAACCTATCGTTTAAAGCGCATCGAAGAGTTGCAAACGCAAGCAATCAAAGCGCTTAAACCTCTGGCTTCCCCCTCTCCCGATAAGGTGCCCGAACCCGCTAAAATGACCACTTTATGCATTGCAGGAGGACGGAAAGACAAACTCCGACCTGGCGATATTTTAGGCGCTCTAACCGCCTCTGGTGAGCTCACAGGCGATGCGATTGGAAAAATCAATGTCACTGATTTCTCGGCCTATGTGGCCATAGAGCGTGCAGTCTCACCACGTGCTCTTGAGCTTTTAAAACAGGGCAAAATCAAGGGCCGTAGTTTTAAAGTTCGTCGTCTTTAATAAACTCAAAAGTGGTCCTTATCTACTAAACCTTTGTTTTATGGCACAACTCCTGCAGTAGTTAAGATACTGGTCAAGTAATAGCATCTTAACTCCCTGTTTGAAGTACCTCTGTTTTTCTCAGCGCACTCATTTAGGGCAGGACAAAAAACGGGGGCCGATTTGTGATAGATAAGAGTGCACTCGACGCGTTATGGATTATGATTGGCGCCGTCTTGGTCTTAATGATGCAAGGCGGTTTTCTGTGCCTAGAATCAGGTCTTACGCGCAGTAAAAACGCCATCAATGTAGCGTTAAAAAATGCATTCGATTTAATTGTTGCAGCACTTCTCTTCTGGCTACTAGGTTTTACCATTATGTTTGGCCAACACGATGCCTGGTCACTTGATCTGCGCTGGTTAGCGGCTGACTTTACTGATGATAGTTTATGGCATGCCAGCTTTTTTCTGTTTCAGCTGACCTTTTGCGCCACCGCAGCAACGATTGTCTCGGGCGCCATTGCTGAGCGCAGCCGTTTTCAAGTCTACGTTCTCATTACCGCCCTCATTAGCTTGATTCTTTACCCCACGTTTGGACACTGGGCGTGGAGTGGTGCCATTAACCCGACATCTGGCTGGCTGGAGGCACTGGGGTTTACGGATTTTGCGGGCAGCACCGTTGTCCACAGTTTAGGAGGATGGGTGGCACTGGCAGCCGTCATCGTGATTGGGCCACGCACGGGACGCTTTGTTCAGGGTAAACCTCAGGAGATACCCGGCAGCAATCTCCCTTTGGCCATTCTGGGTATGTTATTTTTCATGATTGGTTGGATTGGCTTTAATGGTGGCAGCACCTTAGAGTTCAACGAAAAAATTGCAGGCATTATTGTCAACACCATCATCTCGGCTTGTGCGGGTGGAATGATGGCCATGATTTTATCAAATGCCGAAAAAGAGAAGGTTCGCAGTACAAGCCTCACCATTAATGGCACGTTAGCCGGACTGGTCGCCATCACCGCTGGTTGCCACTTAGTTTCGACACCTCATGCTGCACTGATTGGTGCCATTGGTGCCTTCGTCATGTTCATGACCGACCGATTAATGCTGCGTTACCAACTTGATGATGCCATTTCAGCCGTCCCTGTTCATCTTGCAGCCGGTATTTGGGGAACTCTGGCGGTGGCGCTTTTCGGCCACTTAGATGCGTTAGGCGAGCCCTTCAGTCGGTTTGAATGGATAGGCATCCAGCTTATTGGCATTGCGGCGTGCGCACTCTTTGTTTTTCCAACGTCTTATTTAGTATTGCAGCTACTTAAGCGCCTCACACCTTTGCGTGTCAGTTTAGACGCCGAGCACCAAGGTCTGAATTTTTCAGAGCACGGTGCCCGTACAGAATTAAGCGAACTGTTATCGAGCATGCAAGAGCAAGAACGCACGGGTGACTTAAAACAGCGTGTTCCGGTTGAACCCTTTACCGAAGTTGGACAAATAGCAGCACAATACAATCGTGTGATGTCGAACCTCAATCGCATGATTATGCGCACACGCTTGATTGTCAGGGATATGCAAGACGGCATTATTACCTTTTCAAATAAGGGCATTATCACCAGCGCCAACCCAGGGGCTGAAGTGATTTTTGGACGGTCGGCTCAGGACATCATTGGCTCACCGAGCGGATTACTGTTGCATGAAGACTCGCGCCAGTTTTTTCCTGCCACGCATTTAAATGATCTATTCGTAACACTCGCCAGCAGTCCAGATGAAGGCCCACATGAACTCGTGGGGTTTAAAAACGACCTATCTCTTCCCTTCCCTATTGAAGTAACCACCTCAGCGAGCCCCACCGAGGAAGGTATACAATACAGTGCGCTGATCCGAGACATTAGCGAACGAAAACGCATGGAAGCACGCTTGCACCGTCACTCTGAACTCGCACAAGTCACCTTGGAAGCAATCACCGAAGCGTGATCACCTGCGATGCCCAAAAAAATACGGTCTATTTGAATCCCATGGCCTGTACGCTTTTGGGCTGGGAGGCCCAGGCCGCATTTGGCCTCCCTATTGACACACTCTTACCCATGCAAGACAGTGATGGAGACAGAGTCCTCATATCAACGCTTTGCACCGATACCCACTTTAATAATACGTCAAACTCATCATTCAGCTATTTTAAGCTGAGGAACAAACACGGCAAGACGGCTGAGGTGCAAATTAAGTGCTCGCCACTTTTCGATACACAAAAAAAGAGCATGGGTTGGGTGATAGCCCTGCAAGACATGACCCAAAACAACCGACTGCAAGAGATGCTCACTTTTCAAGCCGTCCATGACACCTTAACAGGGCTGATCAATCGACGTGAGTTTGAGCGGCGTTTAGAAGGTCTAATCATTGAAGCACAAACACAAGGGGCCGAGCATCTCCTGTGCTATCTGGATTTAGATCAATTCAAGCTGGTCAATGACACCTGTGGCCATCGCGCTGGGGACGCGCTGCTCAAACAGCTGTCCAGTTTACTCAAACCCATCCTGCGTCAAAGCGACACGCTGGCGCGTCTTGGTGGTGACGAGTTTGGCGTTTTACTGTCCTACTGCCCACTGGAGAAAGGTCTGCAGATTGCCGAGCAGTTACGTCGGACCGTGACAAACTTCCGTTTTTCCTGGGATGGGCAGGTTTTTTCAGTGGGTGTGAGCATTGGTATGGTGATTATTTCACATGATTGTGGATCACTTGATGAGGTTCTCAGCCATGCCGATACCGCCTGCTATGCGGCCAAAGATCTTGGACGAAATCGCGTGCATTTATTTGAGCTGAACGATCAAGAATTGCACTTCCGTAAAGGGCAGATTCAATGGGCTAGCCGCATTCAGAACGCTTTGGATCGTGACAGGTTTCGACTTTACTTTCAGACGATTGTCCCATTTGATACGGCACATCTGGACATTCCTCACTATGAAATATTAACCCGTTTGGTGGATGAAGAAGGGGAAATCATTCCACCGGGTGCGTTTATTCCAGCCGCAGAGCGCTTTGGTCTGATGCCCAAAATTGATCAGTGGGTTATCCGCAATACGCTGGCGTGGATGGGCGACCAACTTAGACGAAATCAACAGCCTGTTTTCTGTGCGATCAACTTATCGGGGGCGTCTATTGGACGCCAAGACTGTTTAAACGTCATCCGCGACCAAATACGCAAGCATGCCGTTCCTGCTCAATATATCTGCTTCGAAATTACCGAAACGGCCGCCATTGCCGATCCATCAAATGCAGCTGCCTTTATCGAAGAGCTAAAGTCTCTAGGCTGCCAATTTGCACTCGATGATTTCGGCAGTGGCCTGTCTTCATTTGGTTACTTAAAACAATTGCCCGTGAACTATCTAAAGATTGATGGCATTTTCATCCAAGACTTACCCAACAGTCCGATTGATCAAGCCATGGTGGCCTCGATCAATAACATAGGTCATCTGATGGGCTTGAAAACCATCGCTGAATGCGTTGAAGACGCTGAAACGCTCAGGATTCTCGCCCGCATCGGTGTCGACTATGCACAAGGATTTTATCTCTCACGCCCCGAACCCTTAGAGTCCATTGGCGGCGTGAAAGTCATGCCGCGTTAATCAATGCCCAAACACAGACCAACCTGTGTGTTGTACAAAACGCTCTAGGGCTCGGGTTCCTAAATAACTATTCCCGAGTTTATCGAGCCCTGGAGACCAAACAGCTATGGAGCCCTTACCGGGAGCAATGGCAAGAATACCACCGCCGACACCACTTTTTCCGGGCAACCCCACGCGGTAAGCAAACTCGCCAGAACCATCATAGTGACCGCACATCATCATCAACGAATTGATACGACGGGCACGTTGGGCCGACACGACACGAATCCCCGTTGTTTTATCCACCCCATCGGATACCAAAAACAGCCCAGCTCTTGCCAGTTGCTCACAACTCATAGCAATGGAGCACTGATGAAAATAGGTCCCCAGCACCTTGTCTACATCATGACGTAAACGCCCAAACGCCTTCATAAAATGCGCCAGTGAGGCATTGCGGTCACGGTGGGCCATTTCAGACGCGGCTACAATGTGATCAAAGCAAATACTATTGTCATTCGAAATAAAGCGCACGAAGTTGAGGATCTCGGCAAGTGTTTCTTTTGGCGCATGCCCCATCATAATGGCATCGACCACCGCTATGGCACCTGCATTAATAAAGGGATTACGCGGCCTGCCAGACTCATGTTCAAGCTGAACAATTGAGTTAAATGGATCACCCGATGCTCGCGCCCAACATGCGTCCAAATACCATCCCCCAACTTGCCAAGCGCAATCGTAAGGGTAAAGACTTTTGAAATACTCTGAATGGAAAACAAGGTATTTGCTTGCCCAGCCGAGTACATTTGTCCCTCAGGGGTGCAAACCGCAATACCGAACTGATGCGGATCGACATGCGCCAGTTGCGGAATATAATCCGCCACCTTGCCACGATTTTTTTCTGTGGATAAAGTCAAAACGAGGTCATCTAAATATTCTTGTATCATGAAGGGGCACTTTGTTGATCTATTGTTGTTATCGATTGGTCTGACTATTTTAACGTGATTTCAGATGCCATGGCTCTAAAAGAAATCGGCTTAAAAACAGAGAGTGATGCGATCTGTTGCTGATTATCTTACAAAGAGCGTCTATCATCATCTAATCGTCAAATGTGAACTCGGTTGAGGCTATGTTGAAATACTCAGATAAAAACATAATAGGACAGATGATCATGAAACGCCGAGTGCTTATTATTTATTCTGGTGGAACCATTGGTATGCAACCCTCTGAGCAGGGCTATGTCCCGATGAAGGGTTTTCATAAGCTCATCAACAAGCTTTTTCGTGCCCGTGGTCTACAACACCTCCCTCACTATGACATTATCGAATGCCAGCAGCTGATTGATAGTTCAAATATCCTGCCCAACGATTGGACTCGACTCAGTCATCTCTTAATGCAAAACTGGGACGAGTATGATGGATTCGTACTGCTTCACGGCACTGACACCATGGCTTATACCGCCTCTATGCTGTCATTCATGCTCCAGGGAATGAATAAACCTGTGATTTTAACAGGCTCTCAAATCCCCATGATGGAGGCCAGAAGTGATGGTCCAGAAAACCTGATCACCGCCGTAATGCTGGCCGGTCATTACAATATCCCCGAAGTGTGTATTTTCTTCGCGAATCGGCTCTTGCGCGGTAATCGCAGTACGAAAGTAAAAAGTGCCGGATTTGATGCATTCGACTCCCCCAATTTTCCTTGGTTAGGCAGTATTGGAATTAACATCGAGATTCAAAGCCAGTTGCTACTCAAAAAGCGTGCACCATCACACCTTGCCCCTACCTTTAATCCTGATGCCGTTGCCGTGATTCAAACCTTTCCGGGGATCTCCGCCGAGATTCTTAAAGCCGTTGTTGAGCGTCCAGGGGTAAGAGGGTTAGTTTTGCAGACCTATGGAGCCGGCAACCCTCCAGATGCCAACAAAGACTTTATTGAGGTGCTAGCACATGCATCAACGTCTGGAGTGACCATATTGAATATCACCCAGTGCGCGTATGGATCGGTGAGCCAAGGTGCCTACGCAACAGGGGCAACGTTGAATCGAATTGGTGTCATTGCAGGTGCGGATTTAACCCTTGAAGCCGCCTTCACAAAACTGCACTTTTTACTCAGCCAGAATGAGTCCATCGATGCCGTGCGACAAGGACTTATCCTTCCTCTAGCAGGAGAAATGACCGTCTGAACTCGATAGACTAGGGGAAACACCTATCTTTAGCGGATACCGCCTTTCGGGTTACACTGAACACTCGAGCGGCCAATATCAGCCGATTTGGGTTTATAGGAGAGATGCCATGACTGAAGACTTTTCTCGCAATCTAAGGCTTCTATGCAGTTACTATAAATCCATTGCGGATGTCTGCCGCAGAATGAAAATGAATCGGCCTCAATTTAACCGTTATTTAGGGGGACATGCGAAGCCGTCAGCCAACACTCTTCGACGTTTTTGTGATTTCTTCGGTGTCGAAGAACATGAAATATTGCTCCCTCATAATCAGTTTTTGCGGTTGATTCAAGTCCGTCCACGCCCCTCTAGCGATGAGCTAAGAGCCTCACCTGAAACTGAGCATTTAGAACACTTAGGTCAACTCGGTCATCAAGGCTTGATAAATACTTAGGCTATTATTTTGAATATCATCTTTCCATGGCCTATCCTGGCAAATTGCTCAGAATGCTAACCTGTTTGGAACGTCAGCAAGATAAAGTCTACTACCAGCGCACAGAACGCTTGCAAGAAAGCCCTAACGATAAAATCTATCATGGGAAGTACTTAGGATTTGCAACCTTCTTGATTGATCGCATCTTTATGGTCGACTACGAGTCACTCACCGATCAAGAAATCACGCAGACCATTTTATTTCCGACCTTTAAGAATCGCGTCACGCGGCTAACAGGGTTGAAGTTAGGCGTGTCGGGCAGTGGCGAGCGCATGCCCTGCTGTGCACGAGTAGTCTATGAATATCTGGGGCCATCCGTTGATATACGCCGAGCATTCAAACTCTGTGGGTTGTATGATCTTGACTCACCCGATATCGATGAGAGTATCAAACAGGCCGTTGCTAATGACATTCAACCGGGAGAATGGCATTTTCGTGCTCGACATTAAAGACCGATTACAAGCAGACGGCGTCATACTCGATGGCTTGATGTTGTTGAACCCTGCGTTCAAGCAGGGCTCAACATTTGCCATCCAAGCACAAATGACTAACGAAAAACCTTAACCAATCAAAATATTCCCTATTTGTACCCAGTCCTGCTCAACCCGTACAGCCCAAACATCCACTCCCACCTCCGGTGCTTCAATACAGCGCCCGGTATCTAACCGAAAGTGTTGTTTATACAAGGGTGATGCAACAGACCAGATGCCTTGACTTTCACAGAGAATGCCATGGGCAAGAACTTCAGATCCGGAAAAAGGATCGGTATGGCCAATCGCGTAGAGCTCAGTATCATGACCTGGAAGCCAGAATACAGCCACAGGCTCCTTGCCAAGCATGACAGCGATGCCTGAGTGGGGCACTAGATCCTTGCGATGCAAACGTTCTGCCATTGGAGTGATGCAGTCGATGCAGCATTCATGCGACTTCCTCCTCAGTAATCATGCGCGCGGGTATCAATTGGCCACGCTCTTCAATCAATTGAATACGCGCTTTGCGGGGCTCGCTCGCGTTCACATAACTGCGAAAACGCTTACGTTTCTCGCTGTCATTGATGGCGGTTTTCCATTCACATTGATACGTATCGACAATATGCTGCATCCGGGTTTCCAGCTCCTCAGCCAAACCGAGGCTGTCATCAATCACCACCTCCTTCAGGTATTTTAATCCGCCTTGAAGGTTTTCGAGCCACACAGAGGTACGCTGTAATCGGTCAGCCGTATAGACATAGAACATCAACACTCGATCAATATAACGAATCAGTGTCTCATCATCTAAATCCGTCGCGAATAGATCCGCATGACGAGGTTTCATCCCACCATTGCCACACACATACAGATTCCAGCCATTCTCTGTCGCGATCACTCCGATATCTTTGCTTTGCGCTTCCGCACATTCACGTGTACAACCGGATACCGCCATTTTAACCTTATGGGGTGAACGCATGCCCTTGTAACGATTCTCCAAGCGAATCGCCATGCTCATGCTGTCTTGCACACCGTAGCGACACCAAGTATCGCCAATACAGGATTTGACAGTTCGCAACGACTTGCCATAGGCATGCCCTGTTTCAAAACCCGCTGCAATCAACTCTTCCCAGATTAAAGGCAACTCATCTAAGGTCGCGCCAAACAAATCAATCCGTTGGCCACCCGTGATTTTGGTATAGAGGTTGTATTTTTCACCCACTTCACCAATTTTAATCAGCATTTTGGGGGTTATTTCTCCGCCTGGAATTCTAGGCACAACTGAATACGTTCCATTTTTCTGCATATTCGCCATAAAGGTGTCATTGGTGTCCTGCAGTGGCAAATGCTTTGCTTCGTGAACATGTTCATTCCACACACTGGCCAAAATAGACGCCACGGCTGGCTTACAAATTTCGCAACCTCCACCCTGCCCATGTCGCTCAATTAGCTCATCAAATGTTTGAATACCTTCAACTTTAACTAAATGAAACAACTCTTGACGGGTATGGGAAAAATGCTCGCAGATGGACTTATCAACCTGAACACCTCGGGCTTCTAACTCGCTTTCAAACACGGTTTTGACCATCGCGGCGCAACCACCACACCCCGTTGCCGCTTTTGTCATCGACTTGATATCAGACAGACTCACCGCCCCATCATTCATCGCCTCACAGATATCGCCTTTGGTCACATTGTGACATGAACACAACGTCGCCTCATACGGCAATGCCGATGCACCCAAGCTCGGCGAGCTCATACCAGAGCTGTCCGGTAGAATTAAGGATTCGGGGTGTTCCGGTAACGCGATGCCATTCAATGCATATTGCAATAGGGTGTCATAATAACTGTTGTCACCGACCAGAATTGCACCCAACAGCTTAGAGCCATCAGCGGAGACAACTAAACGTCGATACACGCCCTCAATCTCATTGCTGTAGCGATAATTCAGTGCACCGGGTGTCGCGCCATGTGCATCACCAATGGACCCCACATCGACACCTAACAGTTTAAGCTTCGTCGACATGTCCGCACCGGTAAAGGTGGTTCCAACATTGCCAATCATATGGCAGCCGCCACCCGTGCCATGGTGTAGCCCGGTGCGACTAGGCCATATTGCTGATTGTTCCAGACCGCGCACTCACCAATTGCATAGATTGACGGATCACTGGTCCGGCAATGTTGATCAACGGCTATCCCGCCTCTCTCTCCCAGCTGCAAACCGGCCTCACGTGCCAGCTGATCTTGTGGGCGAATACCCGCTGAAAACACAATCAGATCTGTTTCAAGGTAGGTTTCATCCGCAAAGCACATCCGTAGTCGTTGTTCATCGCCAGGAATAATCTTGCGCGTCGCTTTTTCGGTGTGAACCTTAACACCCAAATCTTCGATTTTGGCACGTAAAAGTGAACCCGCATCACTGTCCAATTGAACCGGCATCAAGCGCGGTGCAAACTCAACCACATGCGCCTCTAATCCAAGCATCCGCAGTGCATTCGCCGCTTCGAGCCCTAAGAGCCCCCCTCCTACAACAACCCCTCTCGTGGCCCCTTGAGCACTGGCCCGAATGGCATCCAAGTCTTGAAGCGTTCGATACACCCAGCAATGATCCAACTCACGTCCGTCTATCGGTGGCACAAATGGATAGGAGCCCGTCGCAAACACCAATGTGTCATATGAATACTGCCGCTGTGCCGTCGTCACAGACTTTGCTTCGCGGTCCAGCGCGATCACCGCTTCATTGAGATGCAAATGGATTCCGGGGAGTGTGTAGAATCCATCATCACCCAATTGTAAGTGCGCCGAACTTTGCTTTTCAAAATACTCAGATAAATGGACACGGTCATAGGCACGCTGATTTTCCTCTGCAAATACATGCAGTTCATAATCGGCGGCCATCTCTGATGCCATCCACTGTTCAGCAAAATGATGACCTACCATCCCATTGCCAATAACCACTAGTTGTTTTTTCATGGTGTTCACCTCGACCTCTATCTACTTGAACGATTTCGTTAAGCGGAGGCCGCTTTTTTAAGACTGGCTTGGGTGGATTTCGGTTTCTCAGCCGATGTGAGCACTTCCACCTTACGTTGCTTTTCATATAGGAAACGCAAAACTGCTTGTCGATAACGGTTGTACTTGGGGTTATCAGCCATCTCTATACGATTACGCGGTTTAGGTAAGTCTATTTCCAAAATTTCACCGATGGTGGCCTCTGGGCCATTGGTCATCATGACAATACGATCTGAGAGCAATACGGCTTCATCAACGTCATGTGTGATCATGATGATGGTGCTGTTAATCTCAGCCTGAATCTTCATCACCTCATCTTGTAAATGGGCGCGAGTCAGTGCATCTAACGCACCAAATGGCTCATCCAATAACAGGACCTTCGGTTCCATTGCTAGAGCTCTGGCAATCCCAACACGTTGCTTCATGCCCCCAGAAATTTCGGCTGGACGCTTATCCAATGCGTGAGACATGTGCACCATTTCCAGACTTTTTAGTATCCATTCATGCCGTTCTTGTGCTGTCTTTGTTTTCTTGAAGGTTTTATTAACAGCAAGCGCCACATTCTCATACACCGTCAACCAAGGCAGTAATGAATGGTTTTGGAACACAACACTTCGATCAGGACCCGGTGAGTTCACTTCTTTACCGTCTAGAATGACCACGCCATCTGTCGCAGGCAAAAGCCCCGCCACGATGTTCAACACCGTCGACTTACCGCAACCGGAGTGACCGATTATCGAAATGTACTCACCCTTTTTAATATTTAAGTTCACATTCTTGAGCACACAGGACTGTTTAGCACCCTGTCCAAAGAATTTGTTTACACCTTCAATCGATAAATAATGCTTAGACATTTTATGTGCTCCTATTAGTTACTCGTGCCGCGGGTGACTAAACTTGAAATAAAACCAATGAATTTATCGAGCAGAAATCCGACAACTCCCACATAAACCAGCGCTAACACAATGTCACTGATCATAGATGCATTCCACGCATCCCAGATGAAGAAACCAATTCCCACGCCACCAATCAACATTTCAGCAGCAACGATGGCTAACCAAGACAAACCTATGCCAATGCGAAGGCCTGTGAAGATATAGGGTGCGGCTGCTGGCAACATGACTTTGGTAAAATACTCATAACCATTTAGTGATAACACCTTAGCAACATTGCGATAATCCTCTGGTATATTACGAACCCCAACAGAGGTATTAATAATAATTGGCCAGATTGCTGTAATAAAAATCACAAAGATTGCGGATGGACTGCTGTCTTGAAATGCTGCCAACGAAATTGGCAGCCATGCCAAGGGGGGAACCGTTCTTAAGATTTGGAAAATAGGGTCTAAACCGCGCATGGCCCAAGTGGACTGACCAACCAGCACACCTAAACTTATCCCAACAATAACCGCTAAGCTGTAGCCATAGGCAACTCGTTCTAAGCTCGCCAGAATTTGCCAGCCCATCCCCACATCCGTTCCACCGTTGTTATAAAAGGGATTGATAATTAACTCCCAAGTATCCTTAACAACTTTAGAGGGTGAAGGTAACGTCGCGCCCTGAGAGGAAGACAATAGCTCCCATATCAGCATTAATATAAAACCAACAATAAGTGCAGGTAAAACCTTTTGCACAAAACTGTCACCCAGGCTTTTAAAACGCAATAGTGTTTTATCCATTGCAGCAGGCATGCCGACAGCCGATAAAGGTTTAACAATACTATTCGCTTTGGTAGTCATAGTAAAAATCCTCCCCCAACAATAAGGGCTTATTATTTATACGCGTTTAATCGCTAAGCTATTTAAATAGGCATCTGGGTTTTCTGGATCAAACACCTTGCCATCAAAGAAGGTTTCCAATCCACGAGATGTTGTTTCTGGAATATCGGACTTATCAATGCCTAATGTAGCCGCCGCCTCGCGCCAAATATCCTCTCGGTTAACTTGGTCAATAATCGTTTTTGAATCAAAATCTTTAGGCAAATATCCCCAGCGCTTATTTTCGGTTAAAAACCATAAGTCATGGCTTTTATAGGGATAGGATGTGCTGTCTTTCCAATAACGCATTTGACTCGGATGGTTTTCAACCACCTTACCAGTACCATAATCAAAATTACCTTCCATACGGTCGATAATGTCAGCATAGGGGGCATGTATCCAACGACGTCTTGAGCAGATTTCAGCGATTTCCTTTTTATTTTCGGGTTGCTCACAAAACATCTGAGCTTCCATGATCGCCATGATTAATGCTTTTGTTGAATTAGGGTTTGCATCGACATAATCTGCGCGCATCGCAAAGGCTTTTTCCGGATGGTTATGCCATAGCTCGCCCGTGGTGTTGGCGGTGTAGCCGATACCCTGATTAATCAGCTGCTGATTCCAAGGCTCGCAGACACAGAAGGTATCCATACTGCCAACACGCATATTGGCAACCATTTGAGGCGGTGGAACCACAATCGTCGAGATGTTCTGATCAGGATCAATGCCTCCAGCGGCCAACCAGTAACGCATCCACATATCATGAGTGCCGCCTGGGAAGGTCATGGCTGCATTCACGGCCTGTCCCGAGGCCCGCTTAGCCGCTATTGCCTGTGCGAATTCTTGAGTATCGAGCCCCACTTTTAAATCACTGTATTCACGACCCACAGAGATGCACTGACCCGACAAGTTCAAACGCGCCAAAATATACATAGGCGTTGGAACATTATTGGCGGTCATGGCCCCCGATGCGATCAAATAAGGCATGGGCGTTAAGATATGAGCGCCATCGATGCCGTTACGCTGAGACCCCAACACGAGGTTATCGCGTGTTGTTCCCCAAGAGGACTGTTTCAGCACTTCAACATCCTTCATGCCATGCTTAGCAAAAAATCCTTTTTCCAAGGCTACAAATAAAGGCGCGGCATCTGTCAGGGCAATAAATCCAAGTTTTGCCGATGTCGTCTCAAGCTTGCCTGATGCCGCTTGAGCCTTAGAAGAGACCAATGGCAAGAACCCACCCAAAGAAGCAGCCCCTGCCAATGCCGCCATGCCACCCACAAATTTCCGTCTATCCACATTTAAAGGTTGAACGTCAGTTGTGGTGTTCAGCGTTGAATTTTTAGCTTTCATGGATTTTCTCCTAATCAAAAAAAAACGGCGTCATCTCGAACATCCGAAGGATCAGATGTGAGATGGACGCCGTTGTCCGATTCAGTGACCACAAAATAGTTTATGGTCCGATGCATTATGTCTACTGAATTAGAATGCTTATTTCATGCCAACTTTTCATAGGGCATTAAAAACAATGAATTAGGAAAAAACATGTAAAAAAGGTAAGGCAATCTAGAGTATTTTTGCCCCGTGATTGGGCAAGGTGCACTGAATTCATTCAAAACAAAACGCCAAGGGTCATTTTTTACCAATAATGGCCTGAGTGCGTTTAATAATGGTATCCGCAATGTCGATTACGCGGAGATTTTGTTCCATGGCCGCTTGACGTATCTGTCGATAGGCGGCTTCTTCAGAGAGGCCTTGGTACTCCATCAGCAGCCCTTTTGCTCGCTCTAGGGTTTTACGCTCGGTCAAGGCTTGGCGCGCTTGCTGTAGTTCATCGCTCACTAACTGCAAGCGCATGGATTGAGCTTTTAGTAACTCGTAGACTGAACGACCCGGCGTGATGGATAAGTCCTGATCATACGCATGCAAGGAGTCCGTTAAATAGCTTAATGAAGATGAACCTACATCATCTTCCTTTGCCAAATCAGCCAAAAGTCGGCGATGATTGTGTAAGTCTTGCTCCGCGGCTTTTAATTTAGTTTGACACAAGGCCAATAGATCCGCCGCCAGCAAGCTCTCGATGGCTCGCATGGCATCAATACGGCAAGTGGCAACGTCATACCAGATTTCACTAAACGCCGAGGGGATTGCCTGCCCTTCTTCCGAGCGCGCAACCAGTTGCCGTAAGCGAATCAACTCATCTGAACAGGGGTCGGATAGCAAGGCCTCCCAACTTATTAAAGGCGACTCGCTACTAAACTCGGTGAACACTTCAAAGCATCGGGATTGTGCGTCGATTAAATCATGAAGTTTTTGCTGATCCTCAAGCTCAAAATGACCCGCAGCAAAGCCACTGGCTCCCCAAGCCCGCTCTTGCCCTGCTAATTCTTTCCCTTGCATAAAATTGAACATCGCCACCAAAGCCCGTGTAATATCAGGGTCTGTCGCTGTATCGGCGGCTTCAAAAACGACTGATAACAACCCTGCAATCAAGCGGCTCATCAGCCCTGTTAATTCTTTGGCACTTATTTGAAGGCTCTGAGTTTTGTCACGAATCGATGGCAAGCTATTCAGACCATGAACGACGTAAGCGATACGCGTATAGAGCCTCACGCTACCTGACAAGTGGCAGGCATCTAGATTCATAGACGCCAACCGTGCTTTAAGCTCTGTTTCGAGATGCTCGCCCTGCTCAATTTGAGCTAAGCGCTGAGGGCCAAAGCGTTGACCTGATGATGCGATATAGACATTCGATAAACCACGTTCACGCTGCAGTGTATGAACCAGCTGACTGATTGACTTGACCAGTTCACCCGTCATCAAAAGTTGTTGCAGATTGGATATCTCACAGCGCTTAGACGCCAATAAGAAATCTTCAGTACGGCATGCAGGCATAGACGTCTCCGATTGATAGATCTTACATCACATCATAAAACGCAAAAACTATACCATCCTGCGCACAATGTTGTTTTCTGTGCAATGTAACAGATTTAATCCAGCTTCCAACGTTTTATTTATGTACCCGCACAGTCCCTGCCACCAATTTAACGCAATGCACACTTCTTTCGCACCAATTTGTGGCAAGTTTCATTTCTCAATCGCCTCCTTATCTACCACCAGCACCACAACACTTGTGTATCTCCAGCATGGCATACCTATTGCTTAAATTATTTATGAATCTTCTCGTCTGGTTGATGAACCAGATCGGCAATGCTGCCCATTTCTTTGCACATGATTGGTGTGTGAAGCAATGGGCTTTTTTTTTGGATGAGTGACTATGAAGCAAAACACAACTTGCCCGTATTGTGGTGTAGGGTGCGGTGTAACCGCAGAACTGTCGGATCAACGCATCATTGCAGTCTCAGGCGATAGCCAACACCCCGCTAACTTCGGGCGGCTGTGTATCAAAGGCTCAACGCTTCATGAAACCACCCAAACTGAGCAGCGATTGTTGCTGCCTCGCGTAGATGGACAAAACGTGCATTGGTCTGACGCGATTGAAGCGGTCGCCTCCCGAATTCGCCAAAGCTTGGACGCACATGGACCAGGCAGTATCGCCATGTACTTATCAGGGCAGCTGCTTACAGAGGATTATTACGTCGCCAATAAGCTGATGAAAGGTTTCTTAGGGTCATCTCACGTCGACACCAACTCACGCTTATGCATGGCATCAACCGTTGCAGGACATAAACGTGCGTTTGGCTCTGATTCGGTTCCTGGTTGCTACGAAGATATTGAGCTGGCTGACCTGATTATTCTGGTGGGCTCAAATGCAGCTTGGAATCACCCTATTTTATTTCAACGAATTCAAGCCGCTAAAACGCAACGTCCTCAGGTTAAAGTCGTTGTTATTGATCCTCGTGCAACGGCAACCTGCGAGCTCGCAGACTTGCATTTGGCCCTCAAACCCGGCTCAGATGTCGCTCTCTTTAATGCCCTTCTTGTCCATCTGGCTCACTCGGATGCTCTCGACCAATCCTATATTGACCAGCACACGGAAGGGTTTGAAAGAGCCATCGAAGCGGCACGCCAAGACATCCCCGATATCCAAACAGCCGCGAGATTAACCGATATTCCTTTAGCCGACCTAACAATATTTTTTGATTGGTTTACCAACACACCCAGAACACTCACGCTCTTTTCTCAAGGTGTCAATCAATCCAGCTCTGGGACGGACAAAGTCAATAGCCTGATGAATTGTCACCTAGCGACAGGACGGATAGGAAAGCCTGGTAGTTCACCTTTTTCGTTAACGGGTCAGCCCAATGCCATGGGAGGGCGTGAAGTCGGCGGCCTCGCCAACCAATTGGCTGCACACATGGAGTTTTCGCCCGAAGCCATCAACAGAGTTCAAAACTTCTGGAACGCCCCTAATATGGCACAACAACCCGGCCATAAAGCTTGGACCTCTTTCAAGCGATTGACCGTGGGGAAATTAAAGTATTATGGATCATGGCCACCAACCCTTTGGTCAGCTTACCCAACACAGCGTTGATCCGTCGAGCCTTAAAGCGTTGTGATTGTGTTATTGTGTCAGAAGCCATGTCTGAGACGGACACCCTAACATTTGCCGATATTCAGCTGCCAAGCAGCACTTGGGTGAGAAAAATGGCACAGTCACTAACTCTGAACGCCGTATTTCAAGACAAAAGGGATTGATTAAAGCGCCAGGCGAGGCTCGTCATGATTGGGAAATCATCTGCGATGTTGCCAAAGCCCTAGGGTTTGAAGAAGGGTTTAACTTTAGCCACCCCGCTCAAATCTTTGCTGAGCATGCGGCCTTGTCAGGGTTTGAAAACGATGGGCAAAGGAGCTTTGATATCAGCGGGCTTAGCCACTTGTCTCAACAAGAATACGATCAACTTCAACCTGTGCAGTGGCCGATCAATCAACACTTTCCGTATGGACGCAAACGCCTTTTTGACGACGGCCAGTTTTCGACCCCCTCAGGAAAAGCACAATTTATTGCCACTCAAACAAACACTCCAAAAGCCCTTCCATCGGCTCAGTGGCCCTATCAGCTCAACACTGGGCGAATTCGCGATCAGTGGCACACCATGACTCGGACAGGGCGAGCGGCCCGATTGTTTAATCACCGAGCAGAGCCCTTTGTAGACCTTCATCCAGAGGATGCTAAGTATCACAACCTACGTGATCAAGACTTGGCTGAGTTAAGCAATCATCAGGGTCGCTATATCGGTCGTGTTCGGATCAGCGCAGCGCAGCGTCAGGGCGAAGTGTTTATTCCCATGCATTGGAATCAACAATTCAGTGGTGATGGCTACTGCAATGCACTGCTTGAAGGCTTTTGTGATCCAGTGTCGGGCCAGCCCGAGTCCAAGCAGGGAGCCGTCGCTCTTAGCGCCTACCCGGCTCAATGGCATGCACAGTTACTGATTAAAGATGACACTGAGTTAAGACTCAGGGGCTATTGGTCCAAAATTCCGATGCGTCATTCAACACAGTTTTTGCTGGCCGACACAGAGCTTCCTCGCTCATGGATGGAGTGGTGTCGTCAGCATTTAGGACAAGCCCCAGACAGCTGGGTGCAAAGCTCCGCGGGTGACATGAGAGCAGTGGCATTCGATCAGGATCGATTACGTTGGGTATTATTAATCAGCCTAAATCCGATTCAATCAGACCCAGCGCCTATGGATATGCTCTTTTCAAAACGTACCTTAACACCCACGCAACGCACTAGGTTACTCAATGCTCAACAAGGAGCTCAAGCGACACAGATCATCTGCAGTTGCCATCAAGTGACCGAGGCATCGATTAAAGCCGCCATTGAAAAGGGCTGCCATACACTCGATTCACTCAAAGAAAAACTGGCTTGCGGAACCGGATGTGGATCCTGTATTCCTGAGCTCTCGTCACTCTTGGCTGAGGAGATTGCGACGCTCACAATTGAAGAACAAAGTGTATAACCACCGTTATTCTGTTTCGACCCAGCGAGCTTTGATCTCAAGGATCGCTGGAATCTCTTGAACAAACACATCCACTAAGGTTGGATCAAAATGCTTACCACTTTCGGAAACGATCAAGTTCACAGCATCATCAACGGTCCAAGCTTTTTTATACGGCCTAACACTGGTTAAGGCATCAAAGACATCCGCAATGGCAACAATACGTGCTTCAATCGGAATGGCCTCACCCTTGAGTCCTTCAGGATAGCCGCTGCCATCCCACTTTTCATGATGATACAGAGCAATACGACGTGCCATTTGCAGCAAAGAAGAGTCGTCCTGCCCAATAATTTCAGCACCTATTTCAGCATGTCGCTGCATTTCGCGCCATTCGTCTGCATCCAGTTTGCCTGGTTTACGAATGATTGAGTCTGGAATACCTATTTTTCCCACATCATGCATAGGAGCTGCATTTAATAAATCATCGGCATCATGCTCATTGAACCCAGCAGCACGTGCAATCACGCGCGAGTAATGACTCATACGAATCACATGCATGCCGGTTTCATTGTCTTTGTATTCCGATGCTCGACCGAGTCGCTGTACGATGGCTAAGCGCGTTTCACGAATCTCATCTAAATGCACAAGGTTCAAATGCGTTTTAACGCGCGCTTTCACCACGGCGGCACTGACAGGTTTAGTAATATAGTCAACGCCACCCGCTTCAAACCCTATCGCTTCATCATCCACATCCGATAAGGCTGTGACAAAAATGACAGGAATTGAACGAGTTGAATGTTCAGACTTTAATAAACGGCAAACACTCAGTCCATCTAAATCCGGCATCATAATATCAAGCAAAATCAGGTCAGGCTGCTGCTCCTTCGCAAGACTGATGGCTTTGTGGCCATCTCGTGCAAACACCAAGCGGTATTCGTCCTGTAAAATATGACGAAGCACTTGTAAATTTGTCGGTTCATCGTCGACAATCAAAAGTTTAGGGCGAACATCGGTACGACTCATGAAGCTTATCCCCCTCCTGATTTGAATTCAAACTTTCCTGCAACGTCAACAACGCTGAGTGTGCACAATCAAAATCAAAATCCTCCAAACAGTCCGTCAAGGTGACTAGGGCGTGACTGCCTATGCACTCCGCTAATGCATCAAGACAATCGTCGGGTAATTCCCCCTTATCCAGTCGAGCCAGCATCTGATTAATCAGCGCCTTAGCCTTTTCTACAGAATCTATATTGAGTTGGATCTGACTTTCAAAAACGATCTCATTCGGTAATGTATCAAACAGAGCATACACCTCTTGAAACGCCAACGTGAGCGCTCGTATTTCTTCATCATAATGATGACTTGGCCCTTTATCTTTTAACGCTTTTTCTAATGCATCCAGCGCATGTGCTAGGGATTTTAATGCTAAGTTACCCGCAGCCCCTTTTAAGCGATGCGCCTGCTCCAACAACTGGGAAGCATTCAGGCTCACCAAAGCATCAACCGTCTCTTTATTCTGTGCCAAAAAGCGCTTAATCACATTATGCAATGCTTGCTTAGATCCCCAAAGCGCCACCCCCTGTGCATAATCAATGACATCTACGCCTTTAATTTCATCACCCTCTAGCGGGAAATGCCTATCGGATGAGGGTTCGTCCTCTGACAGCTTCAGCTGCAGAACACGAACAATTTCCTCACGCAAGGCCTGCATATTCAAGGGTTTGATAGCAAAACCTGACATGCCTGCTCTCTCTGCATTGAGGCGATCCTGTTCTAAAACGTTGGCGGTCAGTGCGATAATTGGGGTCGGTGACTGCTGTTGCATCCGCTCCCATTCGCGAATATTGAGCGTCGCGTCATACCCGTCCATTTCAGGCATTTGCACATCCATTAGTACTAAATCAAACGGATGCTCTTTAAAGGCAGAAACCGCCTCATAGCCATTTGTTACTAACTGCAGCTGATGCGACTCCTTCTCAAAGTTCAACGCCAAAAGTTCAAGATTTTGAGGCACATCATCTGCTATCAGAATCCGCAACGGAGGCAATTGTGCTTGGATTGCACGTCTTCGCGGAGTAATAACCTCTTTTCCTACAGGAAGTGGTAACTCTATTGAGAAACAAGAGCCCTTACCCAGTTCACTGGTAACGCGTATGTCTCCTTTCATCGCCTCAACCAATTGTTTTGAAATACTGGTTCCAAGCCCTGTTCCACCGTATTTTCGAGTGGTGGATGCATCTTCTTGTGAGAAGGGATCAAAAATAGCCTCTAAGCGGTCGGCCGCAATGCCAACACCTGTATCCAGTACCTTGATCAAGAGGAGATCGTTTTCATACTTCACCGATACAACAACACGTCCATGATGGGTAAATTTGATGGCATTGCCAACCAAATTAATCAACACCTGCTGAATGCGCAACGGATCCCCTTTAAACCAGGTTGGCTGCTCTTCGGGATAATCGCAGATCAGTTCAAGGTCTTTTTTATAGGCTGAGAGCCCAAGTGTTGCCAACACTTGATCACACACATCCCGTAATGAAAAATCGATCGACTCTAAAATCACCGCACCCTGCTCTAATTTTGCTGTGTCGAGGATATCATTCAATAGGGATAACAAGGACTGGGCCGACTTTCGAATGGTTGTTAAGTGGCGCTGTTGGGTCGGTTGTAAGGGCGTATCAAGCATTAAGTCAGTAAACCCAATAATGGCGTTCATAGGGGTGCGTATTTCATGGCTCATATTGGCTAAGAAGTTCGTTTTGACTTGTGCAGCGAACTCAGCTTTCTCTTTTGCTTGACGTAAACGTATCTCCATATCTCTGCGTTCAGTTAAGTCTGTTGCTAGCTCTATGACTCGCGCGTGCCCATGATCAATATCGTGGATCACACGAAAGGATGAACGCACCCACAAGGGCTGCTTGTCTTTTCTAACTCGGTGATACTCACCTTCTAGCCGCTCTTGCTCCATCAACTCATCCCAGTTCAGTTGATGTATAGACTCGCCCTCACGATCATCATTGAGCAGCGTATAGGCTGGTGCAACAGCTCATTTTCTAGAAAGCCAGTTAGGGTGAGAAAGTTTTCATTCACCCTGAGGATTTGTCCATTTCGATCATATTCACACACAGCGACGGCTTTATTCACCGCTGACAATACGCCACTTAAAATCGCATTTTGACGTTTGGATTCAGTGATGTCGACCATGACGCCATCAATCCATATCAGTTCACCTTGCCCATCACGCACCCCGGACGCACTTTCTGACACCCAACGGGTAGTGCCATCACGGTGTATAAATCGATATTCAATAACCCATGGCTTATCGTCTAAAATCGAGTTGGATACGACATTCCAGACATATTCAACATCCTCAGGATGGATCAAGGCCCCAAACGTGACATTCGCTTCAGTAAACTCGTCTGATTCCCAACCAAGGAGTTCTTTTACTTGGGTACTGACAAACAAAACCGTCCAATGCTCATCAAAACGACAACGAAACGTCACGCCAGGCATATTGTTGATTAAAGTTCGGTACTGATGTTCACGCTCTAGCAAGGCTTGTTCCATTTCTCGGCGCTGCGTCAAATCGGTAATAAAGCCAACAAAGAGCTTTTGGTCCTGTACTTGCGTTTCACCGATCGCTAGGCGAATAGGGACAAGATGCCCATCTTTATGTAACGCTTCCACTTCACGGCCGACGCCGATGATGCTCGCATGTCCTGTTTTCAAGTAATTTTTTAAATATTGATCATGATGACGCGCATGCACTTCGGGCATTAGTGATTTAATGTTTTTACCCAAAACGTCAACCGCTTCCCAGCCCAAAATTCGTTCAGCAGACGGGTTAAACGCGCTAATAGTACCGAGAGAATCAATGGTAATAATGCCATCAACAGCAGTGTCAAAAATGGCAGACAAGCGTGCAGATGTTTCTTTTCCTTGCCAATACAGCGTTTTGTAGCGCATCAGTAAGACTGTTGCAAAGACAACGCCACTGATCACAATCGTCACCAATGTGATTAACAGCGCCATCTCAATATGATGTGTCACATCCTGTGATTCGGGGATATGGACTTCGCCAACAAAACGAGCCGCCAACATGGCCGTGTAGTGCATCCCAGCAATGGCGCACCCCATGGTTAAGCCACTAATGGATAAACGAACGCTAAAAGGCATCACAGTAATGCGCGCCAAGCCAAAACGAACCCAAAGCGCAATGACGGCCAAGAGAACAGCAACAATAATAGAGGCAGCAAACCAATATGGGTCGTAACCCAATTTCAGCTCAGTTCGCATCGCTTCCATGCCCGTGTAGTGCATAAGGCCAATACCACTGCCCACGAGCAAGCCCCCGTAGAGCAAGATGCGCTTACTGATTTGATCTCGTGCCAACAGATCCAACGCCACCCAAGACGCAAGAAAACCAGGTAATGCCGATAACAGCGTCGTCAAGCCATGATAATGAACCTCGGCCGGCAGCTCAAACGCGAGCATCCCGATAAAGTGCATTGACCAAATTCCACCGCCCAATGCAAATGCACCAATCATTAGAAAGCGTTGGCGCGTCCAAGGATCACGCTCACGCTTCGCAAAACCCGCGACACGAAAGGCCATCATCGAGGCACCTGTCGCAATCAATAAAGACAACACAACTAACCAGCCATTGTAATGCCCTTGGATCAAGGCCTCAGGATGCCCTTGCAAGATAAAAAAATAACTGAGTCGGTCTAGCACGTTTTGCATCTCTTTGGCGGCTTCACTGAACGTTTAGAAGAACATTATCCAGAATATTTGTAAACTACACGTCATAGAATCAGGCAAATTAATTGATCATCAAACCCTATCGCCAACAGGCTTACAGAGGCAATTTGCAATGAAGAAACACACATCGGTTCTGTTTATTTGCTTAGGCAACATTTGCCGCTCACCCACGGCAGAAGGCGTTTTTCGTGAGATGTCCGAGCAAGACTCACACCCATTTACAATTGACTCGGCGGGCACGGCCGCATGGCACATTGGCAAGGCTCCTGACACACGCTCTCAGACTGTCGCACTCAAGCGCGGCTACAACCTAAGTGGGTTAAGAGCAAGGCAAGTGAGAGTCGAGGACTTCAAGCAGTTTGATTACCTCCTTGCGATGGACGCAAATAACCTAAAGGACTTGAGGGCGTTAGCACCGAAAGACTTCAAAGGGCATTTGTCACTCTTCACAGATTTCGCAGCAACACCTTACCAAGGTGTTGAAGTTCCCGACCCCTACTACACGGATGGAGACGCAGGGTTTCACGAAGTTGTGGATATTATTGAAGCGGCAAGCCGAGGGCTACTTGAGCACATCGCACGGCAGCAGAGGTAAGGTTTTTAAAATCGATAACAGCCCTCTAAGCCTAGAGAGCTGTTATATAGTAGGCGGCGCGGTTTATAGGGTTATCACGTCCTTGCCACAGCCACAATTCAACGAGCCCAGATCCTTAACGAATCCCAAATCAAACTCAGCAAGATAGTCGGATTCATACTGCTCTACAAAATTAATCTCTTGAAAGTTCCGCGCTTTAAGCGTCGCATTACTAACTAAATCAGTAATATAGTCATATCCCTTATGAGAGGTGATCGAATAATTTGATTCATCGCCCACGATTGTCAGGACATCGTAACCCTTGCCACCATCTGCAAAACTACCGTCGGCAAAGCTGTTCAAAATTAAATGATCATCACCCTTACCCAGATCAACGTCCTTAGCATGGAAACCTATGTAAACCGTGTCATTGCCTGAACCTGTGTCAACTTTTCCATTATTCACATCAATCTCAAGACGGTCATTACCTGACCCTGATTTGAAAGAAGACTCTAATGTATTGATAACGGCAAGATTATTACCATCGCCCATATCAATTTTTCCAGCTTTCTGACCTACATACAGCTGGTCTTCACCTTTACCCGTAGATACCTTCGCTAAATCACCATTGACCCAGATCAGATCGTCATCTTTTCCGCCTTTGATTTTAGTGGTCACGTCGCCGCCAACAAATAGATCGTTATCACCTTTGCTTAAGTAGGCTTTATTCAGATCACCCTCAATCATGATTTGGTTTTCACCACGGCCTAAAGCGGTAACCTTAGAGGCATCTCCGCCAACGTATAACTGATCATTTCCTTTGCCTAGACTGACTTTACCCACATCACCACCCACGGTAACGACGTCATTGCCAGAGCCAGCCTTTATCTTCTGTGCATTTCCATCAACGTCTAAGCAATCATCACCTTTACCCAAAGACGCTTTTCCTAAATCGCCACCGATAGAAACGACATCGTCCCCAGATCCTGCGCGAACTTTATTGGCATCGCCCTCTACACAAAGGTTATCATCGCCTTTACCCAAGCTCACTTTATGAACATCTCCGCCGACAACGACCTTATCATCACCCGCACCTGCTTTGATCTTATGAGCGCTACCCCCGACTTCAAGGACATCGTCGCCTTTACCTAAGCTGGCCTTCCAAAGATTTCCGTCAACAATGACTCTGTCATCTCCATGACCTGCTTTTATCTTCCATGCATCGCCTGTTACGGTGAGCGTGTCGTCCCCAGCGCCTAACTTCGCTTTGGATAGATTGCCATCAACAACAAAGTTGTCATTTTGCTTTGTCCCTTTAATGACATCGCCTTGTTTTTTGGCAAGATTTAATAAACTTTTCAACAAAGACATTTCAATATTCCTTTTCATTTATCTTAGGTATTAGTGCATTTTAGTTTAAATTCATTTTCGCGCCAAGAAATTGATCGTTTTTTAACCACCACATTAGACTAAGAGATTAAAAGGAGATATTGATCAATAACACGAATTCGGTGTTTGATCTGGATGAATATCGCCATCGACCTCTTCTGGGTCGATATCATTAAGGAGCAATGCTTCGCGCACCAGCTCTATCTCATCAATAATCCGTTGGTAGTCTTCGCCATATTCATAGCGAGTCACTTCAATTGCCTTTGGCATAAACGTAAAGGCGACTTTTAAGGCATGCAGTGTTTTTTCGTTTAATTCACTCATCGCAATTTTCTCATCAATCAGGCAAGGTAGTCACCTTACGATAAATCATTCACTGTCTTTTCGCCATTGTGAAGCCGATGCATTGAGGAGCGGCTGGAGTTAGGTTTTAACCTGCGCATTCAATATGCAGATGGATCTACGCAAGCGTTTTGTGCATTAAGAGGCGATGACCGAACGCATCCGACCATCGCATTAGGCAAGTCTTAGAAAGAGAAGACTTTAGTGCTGCTCAGCATTTTTGTAGCCACTTCTGGTGGAGCCGCAGGGGTGATTCCTTCACGCAATGCATCTTCAGTATTGCCACTGTTCGGTAAGTAGAGTGCGCAAACCTCAACCTTTGCTCCGCCCTTTTGTAAATTCATCAGCAACTGCTCAGGCGTCACATCGCGAGGCTTGAGTGTTTCGTTTTCCGTCGCTTTTAAAGCAAGATCCCCGGCAGGTCCGCAGAGAAGAACATCCACTTGCGCGCCTTGACCTTGCATCGCATTGCCCAGCACCATCGCCATTCCTTGCGTTTGTAGATCTGCACTGTTCACTAAAATGAGTGCACTTTCAGCGGCTTGGCCTTCAGCAAAACTGAACGGAGACAAAGCCACTGAAGACGCGAGAACAAGGGCGGGTAAAATTGAACGTTTCATTGCACTTCCTTTTTACGTTGAGTTAATCGAATAAAGTAAAACCAATCTAAATTAGATTTTACTAATAAAATGAGTGGATGCAAGGTAAAATGTCCATAGAGGAACATAACGGAAGGCGAAAGCAGAAAGCGCCTTAAACAAGTATGGAAAGCACTATGTATTAACAAGCCTTCCGAAAGGTCAAATTATAGCGAACACCGACCTGCGCATTAGGCTCATTCAAATCGGCTTTTAAGGGCATAACCCCATGAAAATTGAGGCGTGAACGACCACCCCACACCACCACATCCCCTTGTAATAAAGGGAAGCGCTGCACGGGGTCTTGACGACGCTCCCCACCGAACATAAACACAGCGGGCAGCCCTAGCGACACAGATACAATCGGCTGTGACATGTCTTGCTCATCCTTATCCTGATGCAAAGACATCTTGGTTCCGATCTCATAACGATTAATCAAACAAGCATCCGGCATAAAGCTTTAAAACCCGCTTGCTCTGCTGCCGCTGCCGCGACTTGATAAAATAAAGCAGGCATGGCTGGCCAAAGGTTCCCCGTCACAGGATCGACAGCAGCATAACGATACCCCTTGCGATCACTTATCCATCCAAAGGAACCACAATTGCTCATACTGACTGACATCCAAAATCCACCGGGTGTTTGCTGCCGACGAAAAGGAGATAAGGCTTCTATATTGGCAATGCCCTCCAGCAGCTCGCCAACCCACTCGATTGCAAAGTGTCTTAAAATGACGGCATCATCGCCAATCACCTGCACCCAAGGGGTGGGTGCACACGCATCGTCAAATAGATCTCCCGTCACTTTCCTTCCTCGTTAAAGCAAAGCCTTGATGGCGGTACGATAGACAGGCAGCAATTGCGATAAACGCCACGAATCTGGCATCTGAGCTCCAGAGGTTGTTGCCATAATTGCACAAATTGATCGGCCGCCTGCTCCGCCTCCTTTATGGGTTCATTCAACTCACTCGCATATAAAAAAGGTGCCTTGATATACTCAGGGTACGCCAAGCGCTTTGGTGCATAGGGAATGCAACCCGCGGCCATGGCCTCTAGCATCGACAAGCCTTGAAAATCATGCAGCGCCGTTGATAACACAACGTCCGCTTGCGTTAAAAGCCTACGATACTCTGATACGTCAGCCATAAAGCCCCAGTTCACGATTCGCTCCGCATGACGCTCACGTATGCACTGAAAAGCCTCCGGCTGCTTACGAAACTGCTCTCCCACTAGACTGAGTGAAAAATCTTGCTTTCGCTCCAGTAACGCATCCAAAAAATACGCTAATCGATCAGGCCCCTTATCGTACTCCCAACGATGATTCCACAAGAGATGTGGCTGGGTGTGATGAATGGGCCTCTCTCGTACCGCAAAGAGTTCATCCTCAATCGGTACAGGAAGAATCGATGATTTCTCGAAAATATGATCCATCAAACCGACAGGTATTTCATCTGGCAGTTTTTTAAGCAGAGCACTGGCTCCCTCAATAAAACTACGGCGGTTCCACTCGCTGTTAAACAGTATCTGTTCGGCAGATAAGGCGCTGTAGAGGTTAATCATTTGCGGCTCGTAGCTTTTATGCTGGCGACCTGAGTCTGGAAAGGCAAACTGATTTTCATGCATATAGAGCAAGGCCGGTGTTTTCGCCAAATGAGGGTGTAAGCCACGCAACCCAGCTAGATCGACCATGGACGTGCAGATTAATAGGTCCCATGATTCTCGCAATTGCGGATGTTGAAACCAACTCAAGGCATTTCCTCGAATACGCCAACTGAAGTAACGGGGCGATAACACTAAGGTGTGCCAATGCATTTCAGGCAACGCGGCCATAAGTTGAGTTCGCCAACGCTTATGACTGGCGGCATCGTACGCCGAAAGAAGCAATATTCGAGGGGATGAAATAGAGGTGCTGGGCATTGGTTACATTCAACGACAGATAAAAAAACCAATACTACCGTAATTGCTCGTGTTTAGCAGATTCATCCGTCCAGCGCTCCGCCTTCATTTATGGCACACTAAAGCATCTGCGCTCCAACATAGCGCACCCAAAAATGACCCAACACTGAAAACACCTTCAAAATACGTTGTTTATTGAATGGCCTATAAATTGCAAGTAATAGTGTAATCAAACAGTAAAGTGTGATGCTTACGCAGTAACGCCTTCACTGAAATTGGGTAACGTAGCCCGCAGGTTGACAGGATGAATGTCCTAACGACCTGCGGGTTTTTTTATGCTTAGGAGTCAGCCATGCCAGCACTACATCCGTTCAGCCCTTTGGCTTTTCAAAGCCGTTTTTCTTCTATAAAGATGGAAAAGGGTCTTAGTGGGCTCGTATCCTTTTTCCGTGGACGCGCGCGCCAAGGTCAAGTGGCCTTAGTTGGAGCGGGCCCCGGTGATCCAGAGCTGATCACACGCAAAGGTTGGCAACGGATTCTTGAGGCAGACATCCTGGTTTACGATGCGTTGGTGAGCCAAGAATTGCTCGACGAGATCCCCGCGTACATCAAACGGATATACGTAGGCAAACGCAAAGGCCATCACTCGATGTCACAGCACGACATTAATCAGCTGTTGGTCGAGCTAGGTCAACAAGGTCTCAAGGTTGTGCGCTTAAAGGGGGGCGACCCTTTGATTTTCGGCCGCGTCACCGAAGAGATTCAAGCATTGCAAGCCGCTCATATCCCTTACAGCATCATTCCTGGCATTACGGCCGCAGCAGGCTGTGCGGCGGGATTAGGCTTTTCACTGACCGAGCGCGGAATCGCACCCAGACTTCGACTGATCACGGCCCATTTTTGTGATGATCGTGATATCAATTGGGCAGACTTAGCGAAAACCGATGAAACCTTGGTTTTTTATATGGGCCTATCTAAAGTCTCGACCATCAGCCAAGAGTTACAAAAACATGGACTGCCTGCCCACTGGCCTGTGTTATTTGTTGAAAACGGAACCCATAAAAATGAGCGCATGATCAAAAGCACGCTGGCCGAAATGAGCAACTGTGTGAACTCTATGGCATTGCAATCGCCCACGTTGATCTACATAGGACAAGTGACGCTGAATGCGCGTTCACAGACAGAAACCCTCTGCTCAAAACAGGCTCATATTGGCTAACTGAAGTGAGGTGCTGGGGTATTCGCGACTGAAAACCTATGGTCTTCAAAAGACTCAGAAGGTATGATTCCTATCTTTGATTGGCAGGTCATTCGCTGAAGGTTATCGTATGGATACTCGTTTTTTAACACAATTAACCCTAGCCATAAGCCTTGGTCTAAGCGCATCACTGACTAGTGCTAATGGCAGCATCGAACGCATCGTCCACCCTGACGGCCGAATCGAATTTTCCAACACCGGACGTTCGGGTCAAGCGAGCAGCTCACAAACACGCTCGGTGTTTTCTTATCGCACCCGCGATGGCAGTCTGGCCTTTACCGATCAACGACCTTTAGACGGCGTTGATTATACCGTCCTCCGTTTTGACTGTTACGCCTGCCGTGTTGACTCGGGTATCAACTGGCGAAGCACACGTTTATTCACAGACCGTTACCGGGATGAAATCAATCACGCCGCACAAACCTATCAAGTCGATGCTGCACTCATTCGTGCTGTCATTCATGCTGAATCGGCATTTAATCCAGGCGCAATTTCCCCTAAAGGAGCACAAGGCTTAATGCAATTGATGCCCGGCACGGCTTCCGATATGGGCGTTCGCAATGCCATGGATGCTCGCGAAAATATTGGCGGCGGTGTTAGATACCTTTCAGCCTTACTGCGCCAATATAACGGCGATATTCGCCTGGCGACTGCCGCCTATAATGCAGGCCCGGGGGCTGTTCAGCGCTACGGTGGCATTCCTCCCTTTCCTGAGACACGCGCCTACGTTGATCGCGTCGCGACCTTGCATCAACGCTACCAATCTGCACAGTAATGTGATAGCGTACTAGTACATGAATACAAAAGACCCTTATACCGAGGCGTTTTTGGATGCAATTTTAGCGGCTGATAGCATGAAAGCCTGATGAGCCTACTAGAAAGTTTGCTCACGCCCGCTGAACTTAATGAAATTCCTAAGCGACTCCAGATTCTAAAAATGCTGCAAGCCGGTATTCCTCAGCGAAAAATTGCTGAGCAGCTCGGTGTGGGTATCGCAACCGTTTCCCGTGGCGCTCGTGCGCTCAAACGTGACTAACAAGAGTTCATCATGTCTAACCGACCGAAAAAAATCGAGCTTCCTCGTAAGCCACACTACATCACGCTAACGACTGACTGCGATTTTTTTGATTTGTTCTGCAAAATCGAAAAACGCTTCACGCATTGTTTTATGTTGGAGTCTTTGGGGGAAGACAGTCACTTTTCTCGTCACTCCATTATAGGCTTTGATCCCGAACAATTGCTCTACGCCAAGGGTAAGCAGCTGACAATCGAAGATCGTCAAGGCAATAAAGAGCACTACGAGAGTGATAATCCCTACTACTTGCTGCGCGAAATCATGCCGCAAGACATCATTTCACGAAAGTATGCCGGTGGTTTGACAGGCTATATTAGCTACGATGCGATGAGCTACTTCGAACCCTCATTAGCGCTGAAAACCAATGACTGGTTTGAATCCTTCCGCTTTGGGCTTTATAAGGATGGGCTGATTCTCGACAAAATGACGGGCGAGATCATTTATTTTTACTACAGTGAAAATCGTATTCAGCTGATTCATGACATTATGGCCACGCCTTTTGAAGGCATGGGCCCTTTGCGCATTGAGTTCACACATGAAACCATGACCGAACAACAGCATGCTCAGGCCGTGATGAAGGTTAAGCAGGATATCATTGAAGGTAAGATTTTTCAGTGCGAAGTCGGCTTCAAAAAGTACCTACGCTTTGAAGGCGATACCCTCAATATGTATGAGCAACTGCGCGAGGTTAATCCTTCACCGCAGATGTACTATCTCAAGTTTGACGACCAAAAGCTCATCGGTGCCAGCCCCGAACTCTTGTTTAGACTGCGCCAAGGTGAGATGGAGACCTTCCCTCTTGCAGGCACCACTCGACGTGGAAAAGATGCACAAGAGGACACAGCTCTAGCCCGAGTGTTGTTAAACGATCCTAAAGAAATTGCTGAACACAATATGATCGTGGATTTACACCGCAACGATATTGGCCGCGTCGCTCGCTTTGGCACCGTCAAGGTTCGCAGCCTGATGGACATCAAACGCTTCAGCCATGTACAACACATTTCCAGTGAAATTGTTGGGATCATCGACGAAAAAGAAGACATGTTTTCAGCACTGGCCAGCAACTTTCCGGCTGGGACACTAACGGGTGCTCCTAAAATTGAAGCCATGAAAATCATTGACGACCTCGAAACCGATGGTCGTGGTCCATACGGGGGCGCTGTCGGCAACTTCTCATTTAATGGTGATTGCACCTTTGCTATTCCAATTCGCACCGTCTTTGCCAAAGGCAACCAAGCCTATGTGCAAACCTGTGGCGGTAATGTCTACGACTCGAATCCTGCTGATGAGTATGAAGAAATTCGACGTAAGTTTGCGGGCACACGCAAGGCATTAGAAATATTCACGGACCGCCAGGAATCTTCAAAATGAAAGTACTGATTGTTGATAACTACGATTCGTTTACCTACAACCTTTACCAATACATCGGTGAGATTTTAAGCAGTGCCTGCAATGCTGGAGTGATCAGTGAGTTTGACGTTTGGGTCAAACGCAACAATGAGATAACACTAGAAGAGATTCAAGCACTGCAACCGGATAGGATCATTATTTCACCCGGCCCAGGCTCACCGGATGATGAGCACTACTTTGGCGTATGTGCGCAAGTCATTAAAGAACTTGGCCCTAAGATTCCGTTATTAGGTGTGTGCTTGGGTATGCAAGGCATCGTGCATGTGTTTGGTGGCAAAATCATCAAAGCACCACTCCCAATGCATGGCAAAATTAGCGCCATTTCTCACCATCATCAAGATCTCTTTCGTAACATCCCGGATCAACTCGAAATCATGCGCTATCATTCATTGATGGCCGAATACGCAAGCTTTCCAAATGATCTGGAAATCACGGCCATTACGGGGAATATTTCGCTTGATCAGCTGCAGGATACGTCTCGTTCTATCTCGGCAAAGGACTTTGAAATAATGGCCGTCAAACATAAGACTTATCCGATTTATGGTATCCAATTCCATCCAGAGTCATTTGCTACAGAGGGCGGGAAAGAGCTGATCAGCAACTTCCTATTTTTGTAGCACGCAAACGTCATGCAGACTTTATGGCTGAATCGCTCTTTAGATTGAGCCGCAAAGAGTGGCTGGGCACCGATGGTTCGCATTCAACCAAAGGTAACCCCTTATTTTTAGGGGTTCCAGCCTTGCAAGGCTTTTAAACTGCGCACCTCATAAAGAATAATTTGGATACCTTGGGCGCGCCTACTCAGTGCCACATGCAGCCATCGCTTAACATAGGTGTATGTCTACCCAGAGCAAACCCATAGTCCTCTTCACAATCGACTCAAAAAAGCCGATACTGTTCTGGATAAGGCCAAGAAAAGCGGATAATCACGTTTTGAAAGGGCCAAGATCCAAACATATCAACACGATGCTGATGATCTCTCATCTAAACAACAGACCTTACGATTAAAAGCCCCTATGACTATTCTCCTGTCTATCTGGATTAAATTTATATTCCTATTTGCGCCTTTCTTTGTCGTCTCGATGTTTTTATCCCTGACACGAACCGACACAATGAAAGCCAGACGTTCAATTGCAAATCGCTCCGTATTTGCGGCACTTTGCATTAGTTTAATCCTACTGTTTTTCGGCTCTCAGTTATTTACTGTATTGGGCATTACACTTGACTCCTTCCGCATCGGTGCGGGTATTCTCTTGTTCTTATCGGCTGTCAGCCTTGTTCGGGACGGTGTGCGAGCCAATGCCGAAGTTCCACAGGAGCAACGTGACGATATTTCCGTTGTACCGCTCGCCATTCCAACCATTATTGGTCCTGCATCGATTGGTGCCATTCTTGTCTACGGGGCAGAGCTTCAAGGCATTGAAATCTTATTTGGCGTCGCAGGCTTACTTTTAGCCTTGGTTTTTCTGCTCGTGTGTTTACACATGGCGTCATGGCTGGAAAAAATACTAGGACGAACGGGATTAAACGTTTTGAGTAAAGTCACGGGGCTTATTTTAGCTGCAATGGCCTCTCAAATAGTTTTAACCGGAATACATGGATTTATTCAGAGCGCAAGCTAAAATATCACCTATCTTAAAATGCTTGTTTAACATTTACTTGGTCACAGGAATGACATTTATGAAAACCTTCCACGCTCGCTCCCTCGCTACTGCCGTCTTTTGCGCAACCTTTTTGATGGGGTGCAGTAATGAGTCTGACACGCAAGTGTCCGCTCCAGCTTCATCCACGCCGCAAAGTTCGGTTGCAACCACCGCTGGCTTGCTGAGCTATATTCCATCCAGCTCCCCGTATTTCTTCGCAAGCCGTGACGTGTTAAGCGAAAAGGATGCGTTGGAACTCATCGAACGCAGTGGCTATTTCCGCTACTTAGATGAAGACTTAGCAACCCTGCGTGACTACCGTGATCAAGCAGACTCAACCGAAGAAGCCACGATTCTTGATATTGTGCTTTCAGTTGGCAAAGAACTTACTGCACTGAAGACCCTTGAAGACTTCCACAATGCGGGACTGAAGCCCAATGCGCATTCCGCTATTTATGGTTTAGGCCTAGTGCCAGTGCTCAGAGTCGAGTTACACGACGAAAGTGCCTTCGAAACCATGATTCAGCGCGTCCTAACCGATGCCAACTTAACGCCCGTCAAAAAACGCTTTGAAGATATCCAGTACTGGTCTTTAGGTGGCAGCGACGAATGGCCAGTTGAGCTGGTCTTGGCTATTCACGACCAGCAAGCCATCTTTACATTGCTACCCAGCACCGCTGACAACGACGTATTGGCAAGCATTCTAGCCACATCAAGCCTACGGACAGCCTCGCCAACACACCAGTACTTGCACAACTTGAACGGCGTCACGCCTTTACACCTTACGGTGCAGGACAGGTGTCATCTGCGCGCGTATTCTCTGAATTGTCGCAGCCTGAACACATCGCCTCCCAAGCCTTATTCAATGCTATCGAAATGCCTGCATTCGATGCAGGTGAATGCCAGCAGGATATTGATCGTCTGATCAAACGCTTTCCTGGCTTAACGATTGGCATGAAAGAATATGGCCCTGATCGCTTCCAGATGAACACCATCCTCGAAACCGATTCAGCCTTAGCAGCAGATTTAAAAACCTTTGCCGCCAAGGTTCCGGGGCTTGGGCAAGCGGATAGCTTAGCCAGTATTGGACTGGGATTGAACTTACCTGTTCTGATCCAAGCATTGCAGCGCTATGCATTAGAGGTACAACAGGCTCCCTTTAACTGTGACGACCTTCAAGGGATTAACGGCATGTGGGTCGACATCAGTGATGCTCTGAACAACCCTATGCTGCTGATGTCAGCTCCTGCCATCACGGGCTTAAAACTGCGGATTGACAGCCTGTTTGTCCAAAATTATGAGCCGTCTGGAACGGGTATCCTGACCCTTGCATCCCCGAACGCACAAGGCCTTTTGTCCATGGCCAGCTCGTTTGTTCCTCAAATTGCCGCTCTGGGTTTAAGCAATAATGGTGAAGTTAAAAACCTAAGCCCAGACATGCTACCACCGGGTATGCCCAGCGTCAGCGCGGCATTAAGCTCAGATGCACTGACCGTTGGTTTTGGCATTGACACACCGTCCGTCATTTCGGATGCATTGAAGGCGCCATCCAACAGCGAACCCCTGATGCTTTACGGGCACCTGACCGACCATTTTTACTCAGCTCTGATTCCTTTTGCGGAACAAATGAGTCCGTTTGGTGATGAACTCAGCGGAAATGAATTATCTCGCTATTCTTCACTCTATAAGAATACAGAGCTTTGGATAAAAGCAGATGATTATGGTCTTGAAATCGGATTTGCGGTTGAACTGAAGTAATCGGAAAGACATCCTTCGGCGACACGTGGAGGGCATTACCACACGTATTGCCGAAGGCGTTTATGATCTCAATGCATTTCCGCGCAAGACATATCTGGGCTAAGCGTCTAGACTCAAATAACACAGTCAAGACTTTAGCTTACCCCTATCTCGCTTTATAATCGCTTAAATCAATGATTCAGTTGGGAGAAAGTTCTATGTCTTTTAAACGTTCAAAAAAAGCGGCTTTGATGTGTCTAGTGCTTTTAACCGCTTCCATCCTTGCAGGCTGCAACACCATTCAAGGTGTGGGTAAAGATGTTCAACGAGGTGGTCAAGCGATTGAGCGCGTTGGTAAATAACCCCTTGTTCATCCTTCTCGACCCAACCGATCAGACATCAGTGCTTTGTAAAGGCTGAACCCACAACGTCTGATCGGCCCATTCCCGTGCGTCCATTGCTTCATGTGTGACCATGAGCACGATTTTTTGCTGCTCTTGGCAAACGTGTTTCACCCAGTCTCCACAGAGCCTGCGCGTTTGCGCATCCAGTGCACTAAAGCTCATCCAATAAAACGATTGGCTGTTCACGCAGCATCACCCGAATTAACGCGATACGCTGACGCTGGCCTCCCGACAACACTGAAGGCTTACGTTTTAGCTGTTCTTGGACACCTAGTAAAGCCAAGGCCTGCTCAACCTGTTGCCACTGCGCTGGCGTTGGGGATGCTTTGCAAAAACCCAATTTAAGGTTTTGCTCAACAGTTAAATGTTCAAACAGATTGTATTGCTGAAATAACGTTGAAACTGGGCGCAAACGAATATCCAACGTTGCAATAGACTGCTCCCCCAGATATATCTGCCCCTGCTCCGCTGGGTAAAACCCACCAAGGGTATCCAACAACGTGCTTTTACCGCAGCCACTTTCTCCCATCACCGCCAGCATTTGCCCTGTGGCAACGTGAAAATCATAACGCCAAGACAGTGATTCGCGTCGAATATGCAAGTCTCGAACGTCTAACCCGAGCTTATTTGGACGCATTATTTGGCTCCAGTACTCGTAACACCAACATGGAAATTCCCATCAATAATAATGCGGCTAACGCAGCATCGGCCATTCGATAAGAGCCCGCCAAGCTGTAAATTAACCAAGGCAAGGTTCGCCACTCATCGCGTCCAAAAATTGAAAAAATGGCCATATCCCCTAACGCCAGCACAAAACTCATTCCGAGAACACGCTGAAGCGTTGGCCGTAAATAGGGCACGTAGACACAATAAAAATGCCGCCAAGCTCCCAGCTTCAGATCGGAAACAAGCCGTCGGTACTGTTGATCATACTCAAAAACAGCAGGCTTCAGCTGAGTGAATGCAAAAGGCAGTGCAACGAGCGTGTTTAAGAGGATAATGGCGACCCACCCCCATTCATGCCAGCTCAAGTAGGGTAAAAAGAATAAATAAATACCCACCGACAGCACCATACCTGGAATCATTAGATGATGAAGCGCAATGGCTTCAATAATGGCCCGCCTTCGTGCTGAGGTTGACTGTCTCCATACTGAAAACACACCCACGACACAGACCAGCAAGCAGAGACTGGCAACTGATGCAAACCCCAAAGATCGCAGAGTGACCTGCATCAGCTCATCCCAAGGAAAAACCGCCAGATTAACACGCATCGCTGCTGGCAAAAGCGTTAGAATAGGCAGCACCAAGAACAAGACCGCCATTCCATAGGCGCAACGTCCAATCAGCGTTATCGCTGCGCCTTGAGACGGTCGCCATCCTGTCTCCTGAGCAGGAGACAACCACTCCAGCTTTCCTAAACGCCGGAACAACACGTACAACACACCCACAATTAACAACTGAGTCCAAGCTAAAAACAGCGCCTCTGCCGGATTAAACTGATACTTTAAGGCTTGATAAATGGCCACTTCCAGAGTGCTCGCCGACGGCCCTCCCCCTAGGGCCAAGACCACTGCAAAACTATTGAAACAGAGTAAAAAAATAAAACCCGCCACGGCTGGAATCACACCTCTCAGCACAGGCCACTCAACCAACCAAAAGGTCTGCCATGTCCGAAATCCCAACTGAGACGATAATTTCCAAGCGGTTTCAGGGATCATTTGCCAACGATGGCAAAATACCCGTATTGCAAAGGGTAGGTTTAAAAAAACATGTGCCAGCAGAATGCCATTCAGCCCATAAAATCGCCAATGTTCTCCCAGCCAAGGGGTTAAGTAGCCCGAACGACCAAACAGCGCCACCAGCCCTGTAATCAAGACTAAGGAAGGCATCACAAAGCACAACAGGCACCAGCGTAAAAACCACGCCTTCGCCACTAACCCCGTATCCAGCGCCAACGCGCGGGCAACCGGGATCGCCAACAGCACCGACACGACACTGCTTAACAAAGCCTGCACGAGAGAAAACTCTAACACTTGCCAAAACCAAGGCTCGCTCAGCAAGCTCACATCAGCGGCAGAGCGCCCCCAGCCCATTAACGCCCAAAAGGCAACGAGGCTAACGGCGAGCAAACCGCTCAGTAAAAGAGGGCCAGGCAGTTGATCAAGACGCGGCAAAGGGGTCCCCTTATACCCTTCGACGAAGCAAAGGGTAAGGCCTAAAGATTAATCGAGTTTCATCAAACGCAAACGATTGGCGTTGCTCACCACTGTCACCGATGACAGTGCCATGGCCGCCGCGGCATAGGCAGGATTCATCAACCATCCTAACAATGGAAACAGTACACCTGCTGCAAGAGGGATACCCAAGGAGTTGTAGATGAACGCGCCAAACAAATTTTGATGGATATTGCGCAGGGTTGCCCGTGAAATCATCATGGCATCGGCAACGCCCTGCAAAGATCCCCGCATCAACGTAATGTCAGCACTTTCTATTGCGACATCCGTGCCCGTGCCAATGGCAAAACCAACGTTGGCTTGCGCTAAGGCTGGCGCATCGTTTATACCATCGCCGACCATGCCCACTCGCAGACCTTGTGCTTGTAGCGCTCGAACTTTGTCCGATTTTTGTGCGGGCATAACACCGGCAATCACCTCATCTATGCCTGTTTGAGCAGCCACTGCTTGGGCGGTTCGTTCACTATCCCCTGTCATCATGATGACTCTGACACCGGCCTTTTTCAAACGTGCAATCGCCTCTGAGCTGTCACTTTTAATCGGATCGGATATGCCCAATAACGCCACCAATTGTCCCTGTAAGCCGACCATTACCACAGTACTGCCTTGATCAGAGAGCTGATCAATTCGCTCTTTCGTGGCCGATGATACCGAAATGCCCTGCTCATCCATCAAGCGCACATTACCCACAACCCAGGTTAACCCCTGATCTTCATACACCAACCCCCGACCAGCAAACACTTCTGGGATGCCTGTTTGGGCCAGCGTTAAGCCCTTCTCTTCAGAGGCTTGAACAAGGGCATTGGCCAGCGGATGCTCGGAGGCCCGCTCTAGGGCTGCCACGTGTGCCAGTAACCAATCGTCTTTGTCGACGTCATAGTCCAATGAAATCGGCCAAGTATCTTCAGCTAAACACTCCAAGTGCACTAAACGCGGTTTGCCTTCAGTTACCGTGCCCGTTTTATCCAACACCATGACGTCTAAACGCGAGGACTCTTGTAATGCATCTCCTTTCCGAATCAAGATTCCCCGTCCCGCCGCGCGTCCAACACCCACCATAATCGACATAGGTGTTGCTAACCCCAATGCACATGGCAGGCAATCACAAGGACGGCCATTGCGGTTGTAAAGGCATAAGCACTCGAGGCTCAGGCCCCACTAACCACCAAATGAAGGCCGTGATCAGTGCAATCACGATGACCACTGGCACAAACACTCGGCTAATATCATCGGCCAGACGGCCAATTGCTGGTTTTTGGGCTTGAGCTTGGCGTACTTGCTCGATAATTCTGGCAAGGGTTGTCTCTTCCCCTACTTTTCGCACGCGCATCTTAATGCTGCCAGAAAGATTGACTGTGCCTGCGGACAAAACATCCCCTTTGGCTTTGCGCAAAGGCAGTGGCTCTCCCGTTAACATCGACTCATCAACTTGCGTATCACCTTCGGCTAAAACACCATCAACAGGAATACGCTCTCCGGGTTTCACCCGCAGTAAGTCGCTCGTTTGCAAGGAGGCCAAACGCATGGGCTTTTCATCACCATTGCTTAGAATCAAGGTCGCCGTGTCCGGTTGCAACTGCATCAGCGCCCGAATCGCTTGTGATGCTTGACCTCGTGCACGTGTCTCCAACACTTGGCCTAAGTTCACCAAGCCTATGATGAAAGCCGCCGCCTCATAATAGACATGTCGACCTTCCGCCGGCACGATGTCAGGCCAGATCACCATTAGGGTTGAATAGAGCCAAGCACTCCCTGTTCCTAGAGCTATCAGCGTATCCATCGTGGCATGCCGATGCTTGAGCGCTGTCCAAGCCCCTACAAAGAAATGCCCCCCGGAGTAGATCATCATTGCGAGCGTCACAAGCCCAATCAATGCCCAAAGCAAACGCGCTTCGTCTAGCATCGGCAGGTGCCCTGTCATCATGAACAGCATTTGTGGAATACCCACCAGTAATGCTACCCAAGTTCGACGCTTAATAGCCTGAAGATGCTGTGCTTCTTCTGCTTGACGCTCGGCTTCACCGTACTCCGCGTTCATTGGTGTTGCCTTAAAGCCTGCTTCATCAATGGCCGCCACCAACGCATCAACAGGGGCATCGCCTTCTACACTTGCGCTTCGATCGCCCAGATTGACGCTAACCGATTGCACGCCCGTGACGTTTTTCAGTGCATCTTCAACACTACCTACGCAGGCCGCGCACCGCATTCCACGCAAAGCAAGACGAGTCTTCTGAGACATACCACACCTGTTTAATAATGGGCAGGAGCCTCTTAATGCCCCTCTCCCGATTGATTCCCATCACACTAACGGCTGACCGCGTTGCGCCAAGTCCTTAACCAGGTTTCACGCCCAGCTTCCGTTTCTTCAGGCGAAAAACCGATGCGCTGAGGCTGTGTTTGTAAAAACACCTCGGGCAACTCAATGTCTGTTCGAACCGGTAGCATCCAATTGGTTGTTGGAATCACCGTTTGAGCATCCTCACTTAACAAAAAGCTTAAAAAGGCTTGAGCCAACTCCACATTTTGGCTGGGGGCCGTCACCGCTGCCAATTCAATCTGCGCGACGTGTCCCTCTGTAAACAAGGCCGCCTGATATTGATCACTCTCTTCTGCAACCACATGATACGCCGGAGAGGTGGTGTAACTCAGCACATAATCGGCCTCACCTTGAAGAAACATGCCATAGGCCTCTGACCAACCCTTCGTCACAGTGACCGTATTGCGCGCTAAGCGTTGCCAAGCTTGCTGCACATCATCACCGTACACCTTTTGCATCCAGAGCATCAGCCCCTGCCCTGGCGTACTGGTTCTTGGATCTTGATATATAATGCTGGCATCACTGTTTAACAAGGCTTCCAAAGAGTCCACTGGCGTTTCAATTTTATGCGCATCGTAGATAAAGGCAAAGTAGCCATAGTCGAACGGAATGAAGTCGGTATCGGTCCAGGCTAAGTCGGGATTAAGCGGCCAGTTCGACAACTCCAACTGGTGAGGCTGAACCAAGCCCAGCGCACGGGTTTGCTCCATTAACGCATCATCCAGCCCCAAGACCACATCCGCCCGCGTTGACGCCCCTTCAAGCCTCAGCCGATTTAACAAACTGACTCCATCGTCACTGCTCACGTAGTTGAGTGTACAGTCACATTGCGCTTCAAATAACGTCTTAAGTTGCGGCCCAGGTCCCCAGCTACTGGTAAAGGAACTATAGGTATACACGGTAAGTTCTTTGGCTGACAAAGTCGTGATACAGAGGGATAAACCCAGTGCTGACAATAATCGTAACGATGATTTCATAACGAACGGTATCCACAAAAAATAAGGAGGTTGGGATTACCGGCAATAGACAAAGACAAGCATTCAAAGCAAGGCATGGCTCAATCCCTACGCCGGTGCTAACCGGATCAGGTTCAACGGGTGTATACTCTCAGCCAACCGCTCGACAGATTAAACCTGCACAGTTTTGGCACCCCGATGAGACTCGACTTAGTATACCAACGCATTCAATGACAAACCAACCTATCCTTCGTCTCCCAACTGAGTTAATCACTTGGTTAAACGCAATGCCTGACATCGACTATATAGGTGCAGGTACGGCTAATCAGCATTGGCGTTTAACCTGTGGTAATCAACGCTATATCTGGCGTGAGCGTATTCATCACCAACCAGGCAGCTCTCACATTGCTGAGCGTCTTGCCTTGCAGTGCATCCATGGGCGGAGCTGGGCACCAAAGTGTGCTTGTATCTGGAGGATGGGATTTTATTTGACGATCAAGCCACTCACACCTTTGATCCTCAAACCCTGAGCCCTGCACAACGCCAACACCTGTTGCACAGCGTCACGGAGCTATGGCAAATCCCCTTTGAGGGTCACAAAATGAACTACACAGCCTTGATTCAACAGTATGCCGACTTAGCTGGACATGGGGCGGACACGGATGCGCTTGAAGCATCACTCTTGGCAGAGGTTCGTCTATGGTGTGACGAGATGATGTGCTTTATTCATCAGGACATCCATCCCGGGAATTTATTGTTGAGCCATGAACACGTCATTCTAATCGATTGGGAATATGCGACGCGTGGAAACCCCTGGATAGATGCCATTGCACTGCAACGCATGCTGCAATTAACTCAATCAGAACGCCAATATTTAATGCAGTACTTGCCAACCTACCCAGCCGAAAACGCTTGGACACGCATGAGTCAATGGTTAACGCAGTTAGATGCGTTATGGAGTCGAGCACAAACGCAACAAAGCTGTTAAAATATTGACCAATTCATTTATCGATTCATTCTGGAAGTCGTGCCCTAGCCTGCACGTCACGTCTTCCTATGCGGATCAGCCCAGTTAGGCTAGAACTGTTGAGCTAGAGGAAGCTATGTCTAAGATTGTTGTCTGTGCACTGTATAAATTTGTTACCTTGGAAGACCATGTCGCGTTAAGAGCCCCCTTACAGGCCACCCTTGAACAGCAGGGTATTCGTGGCACATTACTCTTAGCGGCTGAAGGCATTAATGGCACGGTTGCAGCTCTCGCCAAGCCATTGATGCCTTGAAAGACTGGTTTGCACAATACGAAGCCTTTTCCGGTATTGACTACAAAGAGTCATTAAGCGACGAACAGCCTTTTTATCGTACAAAAGTGAAATTGAAAAAAGAAATTGTCACGCTCGGCGTTGAAGGCATCGACCCTAAGAGAGTTGTCGGAACCTATGTCGAACCGAAAGACTGGAACGCCCTGATCAGTGATCCAAACGTGATTCTGGTGGATACACGTAACGACTATGAGGTTGGCATTGGCACGTTTAAAGGGGCGATAAACCCTAAAACAGAGACCTTCCGTGAATTTCCGGACTATGTCAAAACACATCTAGATCCCCAGCAACACAAGAAAGTCGCTATGTTTTGTACAGGTGGCATACGTTGTGAAAAAAGCACGGCCTATTTAAAAGAGCAAGGCTTTGAAGAGGTCTATCATTTGCACGGCGGCATTCTAAAGTACCTTGAAGAGGTCCCAAAAGAGGCGTCTTTATGGGAGGGTGAATGCTTTGTATTTGATAATCGCGTCACCGTTGATCACGACCTGCAACCGGGTCATTATTCGCTCTGTGCGGGTTGCCGAGCGCCCTTATCTGAAGAAGATACGCTCAGCCCGCATTACGAAGAAGGCATTAGCTGCCCTCATTGCGCCGATAAACAGACCCCAGAGCAGCGTGAGCGCTACGCCTCTCGGCAAAAGCAATTGGAATTGGCTAAACAACGTGGCGAAGCCCATATTGGTGCCGATGCGCTTCAAACCGCTGAACGACGCAGAGCCGAAAAAAAGGCACGTAAAGTCGCACAGCAAAAGGACTAGTACCAATGTTGTTTCCGACGTTGCCAAGAGGTCGTCTGCGTCTTTTTTTAGGATTCATCGCCTTTGTTTGCCTTGCCACCAATGCAAACGCAGATCTGTACGCATTTGATACCGCTAAGTTTGAGATCGGCGGAAAACAACTCAAGGTAGAGTTGGCTCAGACGCCCGTGCAACGTTCAAGAGGCTGATGTGGCGCGAACATCTGGATGAGGATGCTGGCATGCTGTTCGTTTTTAACAACGCCGAGCCGCTCTGTTTCTGGATGCGCAACACATTGGTTCCCTTATCCATTGGTTTTTTTGATGCAGAGTTTGTGCTGATGCAAGTCACTGACATGCATCCCTTATCGGACCAAATCCATTGTTCAGATAGACCCGCCCAATATGCTCTAGAGGTGAATCAAGGCTGGTTTGAGCGCCAACAGATACGCGCCCAAGACCAGCCTCGTGGGCGCATCATCTTAGATCAAGACTCCTCTCCCGATAAAGATTGACTCACTTTTCCCAAAGGGGCAGCCAATAAGCGTGTTGCACTGCCCTCTTGAACCTCGGCGTGTTCCGTCTTGTCCAAGCAATAGTGCACTAGAGGTAAATCGCTTTGCGCAAGCGCAAGCGCTTGTCCAGTCACGATAAACTGGCAATTTGGGAACAAATAGGCCAAAGACTTGAGTAGCGTCGGCTGCATTTTCACATCCAAGGATTGATCGATATCGTCAATGAGGATAATCCCACTGCCGCTTAAAGGGGTCAGGCTCAAGGGATGGGTCTGGCACAAACGTTTAACAATATCGCCACTTAATGCCAACAACTGGCGCTCCGACCGTGACAGTTGGTTTAACTCTAAGGTAACGCCTCGTTTATCAAACAACAAACGGGGTGCGGGATGGCGCTCTATACGGATATTGGTTAACTCAGGCAAGAGGTATTGCCATACCTGACGCAAAGCGGTCATGGGAGGGTGTGCTGACTGGCAACGCTCAACATCCAATGCCTTATACAGGTTGGATATGTCAGGATGCGCGTGCTGACGACGAGCATTCGCTAGGCTGAGATGCATGGCTCGACTGCGCAACTCATTCTCCAGGTCTTCTTGCTCACGCAGCCAATGAAAAAAAGTGATGAAATCAACACTATCTGGAACCGTATTATCCAGAACATTTAACGGATGCGTCAGTGATCCTTTGGGCAAGAAATTGGGGATGCTGAATGAGCGATCCGACGGATAATACGCCACTAATGGGATACCGTCTTCTGCATCACGTTGAAGCCGCTGAGCATAGTGTTGCGTCACAGCCACCATCTCACTTATTTCGGCTCGATCAGCAAACCCTGCGCCCTTTTTCTTACGCGTTAGCGCCCAACTTAACGTGCCTTCAACACTGGGATCTTCTGCACGAATTTCAAGTGAGCAATGATCAGCGCCCTCTTTTAGGTCACTTATCGGAAACATCTTGCCATTCAGTTTGTCATTCTTTAGTCGTGAAGAAAACCAGGTCAGCCCATAGGCCAAGGCACGCATAGCGGCCGACTTACCTGTGCCGCTGCTACCACTAAGCAAGGTCACACGACCCGAGTCTTCTAAATACGCAGGCATTGTCACGTTTAACTGGCTCAAGCCTGCAATGTTCTCCAATCGGAAGCCAACTATTTTCATACAACACCTCTAAACACGACCGACTTTAGATACGCTAACGCTATATGTAATACTCTGATTAAACCCAAAAGTACACCCAAAAGCCTTATCGAAATACGGACATTTTAAATACACCATGCTCATCAAAGACTTACTCTACCCCTTGTACCTTAGTCTCTAGAATTAGCCAGAGCAAGCCTCGCCCTATTATCGAGCGCCATTAAAATCTTTTTCGCACCAACACAGGGCAAGCCTCTTTATCAACATCCCCCTCCTGCACACCTTAATCAGGTTCACAACCTTCAATTACAGGGGGTTTGAAGAATTGGCACACTTAATGCTGTATCACAGCAAACCTTAAACCAGATAGGATTTGACCGATGAAACAGATGAACAAGAAACTGGCCACTGCAACCTGTGCTCTCGCTCTGTCAATTGCGGCAATCACCGCTCAAGCCTCCGACACTATTAAAGTCGGCGTATTGCACTCACTATCCGGCACCATGGCTATCAGTGAAACCACACTGAAAGACACCATGCTGATGCTGATTGAAGAGCAAAACAAGCAAGGTGGCGTTTTAGGCAAACAGTTAGAAGCCGTTGTAGTGGACCCTGCGTCGGATTGGCCACTGTTCGCAGAGCGTGCACGTGAGCTGCTTGAGCGTGATAAAGTCGCGGCTATTTTTGGTGCATGGACATCTGTTTCACGTAAATCTGTTTTACCCGTTGTTGAAGAGCTTAACGGACTGTTGTTTTACCCCGTTCAGTACGAAGGTGAAGAGTCGTCTAAAAACGTTTTCTATACAGGTGCCGCACCTAACCAACAAGCCATCCCTGCTGTTGACTACTTAATGAATGAGCTGGGTATTGAGCGCTGGGTACTGGCTGGGACCGATTATGTCTACCCACGCACCACCAACCGCATTCTTGAAGCCTACTTGAAATCCAAAGGGGTTGCAGAAGCGGACATCATGATTAACTACACGCCGTTCGGTCATTCTGATTGGCAGACCATCGTTTCTGACATACGTCGCTTTGGTGGTGAAGGCAAGAAAACAGCCGTTGTATCCACCATTAACGGTGACGCAAACGTACCCTTCTACCGTGAGTTAGGTGCGCAAGGCGTCTCTGCAGAAGATATCCCAGTCATTGCCTTCTCTGTTGGTGAAGAAGAACTGTCCGGTATTGATACCGCGCCTCTGGTCGGGCACTTGGCAGCTTGGAACTACTTCATGAGCATCGACACCGAGGCGAATGACGAGTTTATCGATACTTGGCATGCGTTTACGGGTGACACCAACCGCGTAACCAATGACCCAATGGAAGCGCACTACATCGGCTTTAACATGTGGGTTGAAGCGGTAAACAAAGCAGGCACGACGGATCCATCAGCCGTCCAAGAAGCCATCATCGGTGTCACAGTGCCCAATTTGACGGGTGGCTATGCGGCGATGATGCCAAACCATCACATCACCAAACCTGTCTTTATCGGTGAAATCCAGTCCGATGGTCAGTTTGAAGTGGTTTGGCAAACGCCTAGCACCGTTGTTGGCGATGCGTGGTCTGACTTCTTAGAAGGTTCTAAAGATATTATTTCAGATTGGCGCAAGCCTCTCTCGTGCGGTAACTACAACGTAGTCACCAAAACCTGCTCAGGTCAGAACTTCGAATAATCGCAAGTGTACTTCGCTGCATGCAACCTCTGCATGCAGCGACTTCTCGCTCCACTTTTCTGGGATATTCAATTATGAAAAGCCGGATTAAGCACCTAATGTGCGCTTTAGGCCTGCTGGTTCTCCTGCTCTGTGCTGTACAACCTGCATTTGCCAAATCTGACGACCCTGTGCTTCTTGAGTTGCAGACGCTGTTGATCTCATCGAATAACCAAGACCGAACAAAAGCCATTGAGCTTTTGACACAGTCACAACATGAATTGGCCTTCGATATTTACGGTTTACTGCTAGAGGGCAAGTTCTTTTTTAACCGCACGGATAACCAACTTTATTTAGTGGATCGTGCCGAGGCGGGACAAAGCGCCTTACATTTTCTGGATGAACGTGATGTTGTCATTGAGCGCCCTCGGGATTTTCGCCGTGTTGCCCTCAACAATGCACAACGCACGCAGATTCGCCGAGTCATGGCTCAAACAGGCTTAACAGCAGACTCCAGCAAAACTCGAATCAAAGCGGTACGACAAATGATGGGCGATCCAGATCCAGAAGCCCTAAGTCTGATTCGTGCGGCCTACACCTCAGAAACAAATGACAAAGTCCGTGATCTGATGGCGGTTGCGATTGCCATTGACACCCTCACACAGACAGATGAAGCCGCTCAGCGAGATGCCATTGACACCTTAGCCGCTTCGTTAGAACCGCGTGCGCGCAACGCCTTAAACCAATTTGTCAGCCAAACCGAGAATGCTTCCTTAAAAGAATTGGCGGAAAAAGGGCTGATTGGCATTGAACAAAAGATCAAATTTTACAAAGGCCTCGAAACCGTTTACTTCGGACTTAGCCTAGGCTCTGTCCTAGTCCTCGCCGCTATTGGCTTAGCAATCACCTTTGGTGTGATGGGCGTGATTAACATGGCCCATGGCGAGTTAATCATGATTGGTGCTTACACCACTTTTGTTATTCAACAGTTAATGCCTAACCACATCGGTCTGTCTGTTTTGGTTGCCATACCCGCGGCCTTTGTCGTATCCGGTCTTGTGGGTATTGCCATTGAACGTGGCGTCATACGCTTTTTATATGGCCGTCCATTAGAGACACTGCTGGCAACCTTTGGTATCAGCCTTGTTCTGCAACAGGCTGTGCGCACCATTTTCTCACCCTTGAATAAAACCGTCGAAACACCTTCGTGGATGAGTGGCATGCTGGAATTTAACCCAGTGTTCGCCATCACCCTCAACCGTTTGTACATCATTATTTTTTGCTTATTGGTTTTCTTCGCGCTCTTAATGATTCTGAAACGCACAGCCTTAGGTTTGCAGGTCCGTGCCGTGTCTCAAAACCGTGCAATGGCGCGTGCCATGGGCGTCCGCTCCGAACGTGTCGATATGATGACCTTTGGCTTAGGCTCAGGGGTTGCTGGCATTGCAGGCGTGGCGCTATCACAAATCACCAACGTCGGACCCAACCTAGGACAAGCCTACATTATCGACTCCTTTATGGTGGTGGTCTTTGGCGGTGTCGGCAATATTTGGGGAACACTGGTCGCAGGGATGACACTGGGCGTTGCCAACAAAATTATGGAGCCTTGGGCGGGTGCGGTATTGGCTAAGATTTTAGTCCTCGTCTTCATTATTCTCTTTATCCAGAAAAAACCGCGCGGACTCTTTCCGCAACGCGGTCGTGCGGCAGAGGGTTAAGCCATGATGTTATGGAATCTGATTAAAGAAGATCGGGGTGGGCAGATATTGCTACTGCTACTGGCGATTGCCATTATTGCAGTCCCCATGCTCAATGCCTTACCCCCTGATCATGCCTTGCATATTCCCACCTACACGGTGGCCCTGCTCGGCAAATACTTGACCTTAGCACTCTTGGCACTGTCCGTTGATTTAGTCTGGGGCTACCTTGGTATCTTAACGCTAGGTCATGGGGCGTTCTTTGCGCTCGGTGGCTATGTCATGGGTATGTATCTGATGCGTCAGATCGGCGAGCGGGGAGTCTACGGACATCCCGAGCTCCCAGACTTCATGGTGTTCTTGAACTGGGACAGCTTGCCTTGGTACTGGACGGGCTTAGATCAATTTTGGTTCGCAGCCATCCTGATCATACTGGTGCCTGGCCTATTGGCGTTTATTTTTGGTGCCTTGGCCTTTCGTTCGCGCGTATCTGGCGTCTATTTATCCATTATCACGCAAGCCTTAACCTTCGCCCTGATGTTGGCTTTTTTCCGCAATGAAATGGGCTTTGGTGGCAATAATGGCTTAACGGACTTTAAAGATATTTTAGGCTTTAGCTTGCAAGCGCGAGAAACCAAAGTTGGGTTATTTGTCGCCTCAGCGGTTGCCTTAGCACTGGGCTATTTAATCAGTCGTGCCGTCATCCAAAGCCGACTGGGCAAGGTCTGTGTTGCCGTGCGCGATGCAGAATCGCGTGCACGCTTTTTGGGCTACCGTGTTGAAAACGTCAAGCTGTGGGTATTCACCCTATCAGCCATGATTGCTGGGGTTGCGGGCGCGTTGTATGTTCCGCAAGTCGGCATTATCAATCCGAACGAGTTTTCACCACTAAACTCAATTGAAATTGTGGTCTGGGTCGCTGTCGGTGGCCGTGCAACACTCTACGGTGCGGTTGCGGGTGCTTTGTTTATTAACTACGCCAAAACCTGGTTCACCACCGAATTACCAGATGTCTGGTTATTCGCATTGGGCGCTATTTTCGTGCTAGTCACCTTGTTTTTACCCAAGGGGATTGCCGGTCTGTTTCGTCGTAAGGAGGCCAGCGTATGAGCCAAGCACGCTTACTCGATGAAATAAAAGACAAAAACCGTGTCTTCTCGTTCATGCACACTCAACAAGCACCCACACTGAACGTCAGCAAAAACGTCCTGCTCTACTTGGAAGGCTTATCAGTCAGTTTTGATGGTTTTAAAGCCATTAATAACCTGAACCTCTACATCAATGACGGTGAGTTACGCTGCATTATCGGTCCCAATGGCGCGGGTAAAACCACGATGATGGACATCATTACAGGTAAAACCAAACCCGATACGGGGTCTGCCTGGTTTGGGCAAACCATTAACCTATTGGAGATGGATGAGCCAGCCATTGCCCAAGCAGGCATTGGCCGTAAATTCCAAAAACCCACCGTATTTGAGTTTTTGAGTGTGCGTGACAACCTGCTTCTGTCTATGCCTGAAGAGCGTAAAGTGTTTAGTATTCTGACCGCGCGCTTAACGGGTGAACAGAGTGATCGCATTGATGAAGTGTTGGAGATTATTGGCTTAAAAGAGCAAACCCTCTTGCAAGCGGGCAGCCTTTCTCATGGTCAAAAACAGTGGCTGGAAATTGGCATGCTACTGATGCAACGCCCTCGCCTCTTGTTGGTCGACGAACCCGTTGCGGGGATGACGCATCAAGAAATGGACCGCACAGCGGAGCTGCTGATTTCGCTCTCGGGTAAGCACTCAGTGGTCGTAGTCGAGCATGATATGGACTTTGTTCGTCACTTAGCGGGCAAAGATCGTACCGTGACGGTGTTGCATCAAGGCAGCGTGTTGGCTGAGGGCAGCATGGATCAAGTTCAGAATAACCGCAAAGTGATTGAAGTCTATCTGGGAGAATAAACATGATTAAAATTCAGGGACTTAATCAATTTTACGGTCAAAGTCATACCCTCTGGGATGTCGACATGCAGATTCCCGAGGGGCAATGCACCGTATTAATGGGTCGCAATGGCGTGGGTAAAACCACTCTGCTGCAATGCATTATGGGCCATCAGAAAGTCAAAACCGGTAGCATTGTACTCGCAGGTGAACATGACTTGGTGAAAGTCTCAGTCGAACAACGCCCTCGTTTAGGGGTCGGCTATGTGCCTCAAGGACGGCAGATTTTTCCACTCATGACCGTGGAAGAAAATCTACAAATCGGGTTGCCTGTATTGCCACGCGGGCAGCGCAAAATTCCCGATTATATCTTTGACCTCTTTCCCGTTCTGGCACAGATGATGAACCGTCGTGGCGGCGATTTATCCGGCGGGCAACAGCAACAGCTCGCCATCGGTCGTGCGTTAGTGGTGAACCCTAAACTTCTGATTCTCGATGAGCCGACGGAAGGGATACAGCCAAACGTGGTGCAGGAAATCGGCGATATCATTCGCAAGCTCAATCGTGAAATGGGACTCACAGTATTACTGGTCGAGCAAAAACTGCCCTTTGCCCGTAAAGTTGGAGATCGCTTCTGCATTCTCGACCGTGGGCGCAAGGTGGCTGAAGGCGATATGCCAACGCTAGACGAGGCATTGATTAAGCAGTATTTGACGGTGTAAAGGGTTAGCGGATACGCGCTTTGCAGACTGTTGATTTAGAGTCGATTGAGTACTGGGCGATTTCCTTGTCCTGTACTCAATACGGCTCGTATGTGTTTTATGGTTTGAGTTTTTATAAAGGTGTTAGCCTGGACTCAAAATCATCAGTCAAGTCATGCTGGATGGCTGAGGGCTTATTGATCAGGTAAACGCAACCAACCCAACACCCTGTTATTGTCCACTCGGTAGTTGCTACCTTGACGCACAAGAGGAATGGCTTCTCTGGACGAGTAAATGGGTCCCGCATTTTGCTGCGCAATAATCACAGCATACGCGTTTACTTGCGCGACAATAGCCACATGACCATAGGGATTAAACAGCGACGGAGCATACACGATAATATCGTCTGGGGCAGGCATGCTAGTGCCTCCGTTTCGGTATTGCAGCAAAGCCCGCTGTTTGTTTAAAGCGCCATCCGGCAAGTTTTGATCAAAGAATGTTTTGGCGTGACCATAAGAATCCGGCATCTGATGGTCGAACCTCTCATAGTAATAGCGCTTTACAAACTCAATACACTGGTACTTGATGCCAAGGTTATAGCCGGAAGCCGTTAAATTTCTACCGTAAGACTGGTTGACCCCGCCGTTATAGTAAATACCCACGCCATTTAATTCATCAATCTGCGTACCCGGTGAAATACTGCTAGCAATTGGCGTACGGGTAATAAGCTGATAAGCGCCAAATACAACTGCGGCGACGACCAGCAAGCTTCCTGCTATTTTTATTGTGCGATGCATTCCTATCTCATCTTTGATTAAGCAACAGACTAGGCCCCAGACAAAGGAGCAAAACCCGTGTCGCATTTTTGTTAAGTTTACATGGGTCAATTATGTATCGAAAATAGCAGGTAACCAGAGTTTTTACCTGCGTGCGGACACCCAGATGATGATACCAAACAAGCTGGCAGGATTCTAATCATTGCAGTATTGGCAAAGGTCTTGAAGTTAGAATGGTGCATTATATGCGCCGTTTTTATCAAACCTTTTCAATTCGAGACGCACTGCGTCCCGAATTCAGCTGGACTCATTAGCGGTCAACTGCATTTACTTAAGCGCTATTTCCATAGGCTGATAAACCAAACCCGCAAACTCGCCTATGTCGCCACTGCATTTGAAACCATACTTTATGTATGCAGGAACCGAAGACAAAGAAGCTCTTACCGTTACGGTTTCAGCTCTTGCATGCTTTAAAGCTGCTGCCAGCAAAGCCTTACCGATCCCTTTCTTCTGGTGATCAGGACAAATGAATAGCATTGCAACATGCCGTCCTTCTTTGAGCTCAATTACACCCTGAACTTCCCCACTCCTTTCTGCGACTAGCATCATGTTATCGCCATTCATTCTTGCTAAGAATGCGTCACTGGCTGCAATGCTTGTGAAGGTTGCAATCCCTTGCTCAGACAAGCTATCTGCGACAGAGCGAGTAAAAGATGCAATGCAAATCGCACTTACGGCTTCAAGATCCGTCTCTTCCATTTTCCTTATAATCACTTAATACCTCTCTTGTCGGTAAATTTAACTGCATCTAGGCCTGCATTACTTGGTGCTTTTGCTTTATTAAATGCATCAATCAACGACCTGGCTGCCACTCTTTATAACTGGGGATACCTTCATACTCCAGCCACTCCACATCATGATCGGTCCAAATATGCGCTTCTGGTTTTAAGCCTGGATCCTCATCCAAGGTAGCAACCCGCAGAATAACGTGCGGTTGGCCAGGCCTTTCTGCGACTAAATGAGTGCCACAGACCGAACAAAAATGCCGTATTTTTCCAGGGCTGGACTCAAAGCTCGAAAGCTTATTCTCTCCGCGCAACCATCGAAAGTTCTCTCTCAGCACACCAGCGGTCGGCGCGAAAGGTGCAGCATGTGCTTTTCGACAGGTTTTGCAGTGGCAAAAAATGATTGGCATATCAAGTGAGGTAATCTCATATTCTATCGTTCCACACAAGCAACTTCCTTTCACAAATATCTCCTTATAGAGTTGATGAGCGTCTCAAAAGGCCCAATTTAGATATATTTTTTCTACTGGGAACCTATAGTTTTTTGCTTTTATACTATTTACTGGGTGCTTTATCCAATTCAAGCGCAATCATTTTCGGCTTGTCGTCAAGGTGCACTATCAAAAGGGTAACGCAATGATTGAATGGGTTGGTACTCACGCTGAAAACCGTGCTGAATATGGCACTGAGTTACACACCTATCAAAGCAACTGTCTGCTGAATTTGGTAAAGGCTTTGAGGCCAGAAACTTAGATTATACGCGCAGTCTTTATCAAATTTTTCCAATTTGGAACGCACTGAGTTCCAAATTAAGCTGGACACACTACCGTCGTTTATTGCGTGTAGAAGATGAGACCCAAAAGGTCTCCGACTTGGACAATCGTTGTTTTAATAACTTTAATCCCTTCGCGCTTTCGGCCTTGTAGTCGCACTTGGCGACCTTGATCAAGCGAGGGTGCGCCAAGTCATAATAAATGCGCTCAATAGATTCCTGATCTGTGACCACAAAGCACTTGTCAAACGATGTTGTTGCCATGATGGCACCTCCTCTTTAGCAGAAGCCTAAATGAAATATAACAGCTTGCAACATGAGTCAACAGCCTACTCTGTTTCATTCATTTTGGTCTGGATCTTAAAGGAATGGGAGTAATTGATGGTTGGGAGCAGTCAATTCCACACTGCCTTTCCCTGTGCATTCGGCAAAACTATTCCATAGCTTTACATTTCATCAAAAAGTATCGTATTACTAGACGGCACACTATTTATGTCAAGCTCCAGCAGATTGCCTCAATCCTATAACGATCAGACGCTTCTTGAATGAGTTGTGAAGCGAGTGCGCTTTTCTCTTTACGTGAAAGCATCCAAGCTACAATGTAACGGCTAAACAGATCCATCACGACATAGAGAGATAAATACTCACCACGCTTTCTTGAACAAGCATCATGAGTCGTTCCCTTGCTCCAAGGCTTCGACTAAAGCCATCGTTTTTTTTGGAGCATGATACAGCTGTCTTTTACGTCGAGCTGATGTCGAAGACGTGCATTTTCTTTCTCCAGCTGTTCTATCCGTTTTTGTTCTGGGGTCTGACTCGCTGCTGGTCCTGGCTGTGACTTTTAAAGGCCTTTCACACCTTCAGCCGCGAATTCACGACGCCATTGCGCTAACTGATTGGAAACGAGTAACCTTAGTACAAAATTGTGAAGTACCCCCTAAGCTGATAGCTTAGGCTTAAATAATTTGTGTTAACGTGGTCAGTTGTAGAGCAATCCTTGATAAATGACTGTAAGTTCATTGAACTGGCGATCTCAACTATCAAGGATTACTTGACAGTTGCTATACCGATCTTAGCAGCTAGTGAAACTTGCTTACCCAGCTTACAATTATGAATAGTTTTTATTTTGCATAAACCGAGATCGATATGACAGGAGAGCGTATTAAGCGTGCCAGAAGCGCTGCCGATCTCTATAATCCAGAATCAATGTCAGACAAGCTGACGAGCAAAAGGATGAGGTTTTGGAGCGTATCTTCATTGGCCGCTGGTTCAGAAACAATACTGAACGTTTGGAAAAGCTGTCCGATCTTTACACTGAAATGACAACAAACCCAACTATGAATAGTAAAAAAGCAGAGAGCCTTACAATGAGAAACGTTAATTTAAAGCTTCTGAAACCATCATCAACATCAATAAATATTGAGATTTTAAGCCGTGACTGATACTCGTACTTTGGCGTTGATTGATGAATTACTTGCCCTACCAGCTGAGACCACATGGGTTGAGTTCAAGGAGAACAATTCAGATGCAGAGATGATAGGTAAGCGGATCTCAGCATTGTCGAATTCAGCTAGGTTAGTCGACAAACACTTTGCTTATATGCTCTGGGGAATAAGAGATGCCGATCACCAGGCAATAGGCACTTATTTTGAACCCTCAAGCCAAAAACAAAATAATCAACCGCTTGAGATGTGGCTTTCACAGCACCTACAGCCAGCAATAGCTTTCAATTTTTCAGAGGTGGATTACCGAGGCTCACGTCTAGTACTTTTAGAGGTGCCCGCAGCTAACAACAGCCCAGTAGAATTTGATCGCCAAGCCTATATCCGCATCGGTAGTGCAACACCTCGTTTGTCTGATCATCCTGAACGCCTAAAAGCATTATGGACAAAACTACAGCCCTATACTTGGGAGAGTGCTCTAGCCGCCCAATTCTTGAGCAGTGATGATGTGCTTAGCCGTCTGGACTATACCGTGTACTTTGAACTAACCGGACAGCCCTTGCCAGATAATAGAGCAGGCATATTCGACAAGCTTCGGGCAGACCATCTGATACAGGAAGATGTGGGTGGACGCTGGAATGTCACCAATCTAGGAGCGATTTTGTTTGCAAAGCGTCTGGCCGACTTTTCTCCTTCATTAGCACGGAAGGCGGTTCGCTTCGTTGCCTATGATGGTTTAAGCCGTGCCGATACGGTTACACATCGACAGGATGGACAAAAAGGTTACGCGACAGGATTTACCGGGCTGATCGATCACATTGATGGGCTGATGCCACGCAATGAATTCATAGGAAAGGCCTTTAGAGAAGAGCGGCCTTTGTATCCAGCCATCGCTATTCGTGAACTCGTAGCCAATGCATTGATTCATCAAGATATGACCATTACAGGTGCAGGACCTTTGGTAGAAATGTTCTCTGATCGTATTGAGATTACTAATCCAGGGCAACCTTTAGTACAACCTGAGCGCTTCCTTGATTTTCCGCCCCGCTCTCGTAATGAGGCGCTGGCTGCTCTTATGCGGCGCATGAGATTGTGTGAAGAGCAAGGCACTGGAATTGATAAAGTGATCGTTGCTGTAGAGCTCCACCAATTACCTCCCCCGGATTTCCGCAAGGAAGGTGATGCTGTTCGAGTGGTACTGTACGCTCCACGCCGGTTTGCAGATATGACACCTCAAGAACGAGTTAGGGCTTGTTACCAGCATGCAGCATTGAAGTATCTATCTGGAGAAAAGTTGACTAATTCAACGCTTAGAGAACGGCTAGGAATTGAGCCTCAAAATGCGGCTCAGGCTTCTTCAGTCATCCGTCAAGCTATCGAAGCTAAGCTAATTCGAGTTGCTGATCCTTCTGCGCCACGTTCAGGTTATGTTCCATTTTGGGCCTAGGTTAGGAAGATTTGATTGGGTTTTGATTTTGGCTACGAAATGGATGAATCACAGATCGGTTACAAAAAAATAAATCATATTTATCAAATATTTAATTATTATCAGCGTATGCAGAAAGTTTTGATCAGGTTTTGATTGCTCGGATGAATTTTGAGTTTTTGGCAACTCAATTATCAGATAAGAGCCACCACTTGATGTTTATGCACTGCATAAACTGAACACTTCAAGCCTGTTTAAATAGCTAAAAAATCCTAAATTGGAACGCATTGCGTTCCGAATTATTCCTGCGACAAAACCATACATCTGGATTAAACCAAACTACCGAATACCGCTTACGTATTTGAAGAATTGCCAATAATAACCTTCATACTTTTGGTCTTTGAACAGCTAATCCACACCCACACTTCAGAAATCCCTTCTATTGAGTTACTCTTAACTACGACGAAACTGTTTTTAATCAAGCGCTAATCATCAAACGCGAGATAGTGGATATGGACAAAAAATCGCTCACGGAACGGGATATTTGCACTAAGTTCATCAACCCAGCACTTGAGCAGGCAGGCTGGGATTTAAACACACAGGTCAGGGAAGAAGTCTCTTTCACCGCTGGTCGAATCATTGTGCGTGGAAGACTCCAAAGCAAAAAACCTTCTCCCACCCCCACCACTAGCCACAACATTCATAAGGATAATTTCACCAAGACGCTTGCTCTTCCCGCTTCATTTAAAGATGATTAACTCACAGCATGAGCCCCTCGCTCTGCTATTATAATTTTTAAAGGATAGGTACATGAGTAAGTTAGAATTTGGCCCCATGCCTGATGCTCAAGGCTATTTTGGTGAATACGGTGGGCAGATTATTCCACCCGAGTTGCAAGCGGTGATGAATGATATAGACAAGGCCTACGAAGAAATTCGACAGATGCCCGAGTTTCAAGACGAGTTAAAAACACTGTTTGCAGACTACATTGGCCGTCCAAGTGCGCTCTTTCATGCACGTCGTTTGAGCGAAAAACTCGGTGGGGCGCAAATCTTTTTGAAGCGTGAAGACTTAAACCATACTGGCGCACACAAGGTTAACCACTGCTTAGGCGAAGCCTTACTGGCGAAATACATGGGTAAAACCAAAGTGATTGCCGAAACCGGTGCAGGACAACATGGCGTTGCTTTGGCAACAGCCTGTGCATTGGTGGGTATTCCCTGCGAAATTCACATGGGACAGGTCGATATTGAAAAAGAACACCCCAACGTTGTGAAAATGAAAATCCTAGGCTGTACGCTGATCCCTGTGACACGCGGAACCGCGACCTTAAAGGATGCAGTCGACAGCGCCTTTGAAGAATACTTAAAAGACCCACAAAACTACATCTACGCCATTGGTTCTGTTGTTGGTCCTCACCCCTTCCCAAAAATGGTGCGTGACTTCCAATCCGTCATAGGTGAAGAAGCAAGAGAGCAGTTCCTCAGCCGCTTTGGCAAGTTGCCTGACTATCTGACCGCATGTGTTGGCGGCGGGTGTAATTCGATTGGCCTCTTTACTGCGTTTTTGAACGATGAAGATGTTCAAATGGTTGGGGTTGAACCTGCAGGAAAAGGACTGGATACAGATCAACATTCGGCGACCCTAACGCTTGGTAAACCAGGACAAATTCACGGTATGAAGTGCTACGTCTTAGAAACTGAAGACGGCGAGCCGATGCCCGTTCATTCCATTGCCTCTGGGTTAGACTACCCTGGCGTTGGCCCCCAACACTCCTATTTAAAAGACCTAGGCCGTGTGCAGTATGCCACAGCAACGGACCAAGAGTGTTTAGATGCCTATATGATGCTGTCTCGTGTAGAAGGCATTATCCCAGCGCTTGAAAGCTCTCATGCGGTTGCTTGGGCGATTCGTACTGCGCCGACCTTAAGTAAAGACAAAACCATTTTGATCAATATTTCCGGGCGTGGCGACAAAGATGCCGATTATGTTGCCGAGTTGTTAAAGCTTTAAGTTATCAACACCCTATGTGGATTGCTTTGCTGTAAAGTAATTCACATGAGCGCCCTCTCATTGGCAAAGAAACACCGCACCAAAATCTATCAAGAACATTTTTAAATGCATGATTTTGGTGCAATTTTCGCACCGAAAAAGAGCAGAAAGAGCCTGATGCGCCGTCATGGGTCATGGCACGCTCTTTGCTAAATCAAAGGCATACTTAAGCAAGTCTTTTTGACTCGTTGATTAATCGTCCGATGCCGGACCTCAACCGAGACTAGGTTATGGAATTAACACCCCGCGAGAAAGACAAACTTTTACTTTTCACCGCGGCTTTAGTGGCCGAACGTCGCAAAGCACGCGGAGTAAAACTCAACTATCCTGAGTCTATCGCTTACATCAGTGCCGCAATTATGGAGGGTGCCAGAGACGGACGCACAGTTGCTGAACTGATGGATTACGGCCGTACCCTGCTAACTCGCGAAGATGTAATGGACGGGATCGCCGAGATGATTCCTGAAGTTCAGATTGAAGCGACCTTTCCGGATGGGACCAAGCTCGTCACTATCCATGATCCTATTGTCTGAGGAGTAGCACATGATTCCGGGTGAAATGAAAGTCCTGCCTGGTGACATTGAGTTGAATGTTGGCCGCGAAACCCTGAGCGTAAGCGTTGCAAATACAGGCGATCGTCCCATACAACTGGGGTCTCATTATCATTTTTATGAAGCCAATGATGCCTTGCAATTTGATCGCGAAAAGACACGAGGCTTTCGCTTGAATATCGCCGCTGGCACAGCGGTGCGTTTTGAGCCAGGGCAAAGTCGCACCGTCGAACTGGTTGCCTATGCAGGTGAGCGCAAGGTGTATGGATTTCAAGGCAAAATCATGGGCAGTCTATAAGACAACGGGAGGCTTCAATGGCAAGTATTTCACGACAAGCCTATGCGGAAATGTTTGGTCCCACAACGGGGGACAAGTTACGTCTAGCGGATAGCGAGCTTTGGCTGGAAGTTGAAAAAGACTTCACCATCTATGGTGACGAAGTCAAATTTGGTGGCGGAAAAGTCATTCGCGATGGCATGGGACAAGCGCAATCGGTGTCTGAATTTACCGTCGATCTTGTCATTACAAATGCGTTGATTATCGATCATTGGGGCATCGTCAAAGCCGACGTCGGGATCAAGAATGGACGCATTCAAGCCATCGGCAAAGCAGGCAATCCCGATACCCAACCCGGCGTCGATATTGTCGTTGGCCCTGGCACCGAGGTAATCGCAGGAGAAGGCCAAATACTCACCGCTGGCGGCATTGATGCCCATATTCATTTTATCTGCCCACAACAGGTTGACGAAGCCCTTTGCTCAGGCGTCACCACCATGATTGGTGGCGGCACGGGCCCTGCAACGGGAACCAACGCCACCACCTGTACATCAGGGCCTTGGAACATATATCGCATGCTGGAGGCAGGTGACAGCTTACCCATCAACCTCGGCTTTTTAGGCAAGGGCAATGCAAGCTTACCTGAAGCGCTGCGCGAGCAAATTCAAGCGGGCGCAATGGGATTAAAGCTCCATGAAGACTGGGGCACAACCCCGGCAGCCATCAATTGCTGCTTAAGTGTGGCGGATGAGATGGATATACAAGTGGCCATCCATACCGACACGCTGAATGAGTCTGGCTTTGTTGAATCCACCCTGGCCGCGATCAATGGCCGTGTGATTCACACCTACCACACCGAAGGTGCTGGCGGTGGCCATGCGCCCGATATTATTAAAGCCTGCGGTGAGTCGAATGTTCTGCCCTCTTCGACCAACCCCACGCGTCCCTATACGATTAATACGGTCGATGAGCATTTGGATATGTTGATGGTCTGCCACCATCTTGATCCGGCCATCGCCGAAGATGTTGCCTTCGCCGAGTCACGTATTCGCCGTGAAACCATCGCATCTGAAGACATTCTGCATGATTTGGGTGCTTTTTCGATGATTTCATCCGACTCTCAAGCCATGGGGCGCGTGGGTGAAGTGATTACTCGGACTTGGCAGACTGCACACAAGATGCGTGTGCAACGCGGTCCTCTTCCAGAAGACTCCGAGCAAAACGACAATTTCAGAATCAAACGCTACATCGCCAAATACACCATTAATCCTGCAATTGCACATGGTATCAGCCATGAGGTGGGCTCGATTGAGGTGGGTAAACTCGCAGATTTGGTGTTGTGGAAGCCTGCTTTTTTTGCCACAAAGCCCAGCCTTATCATCAAAGGTGGATTGATTTCGATGGCACCGATGGGCGATCCAAATGCTTCGATTCCCACCCCTCAGCCTGTGCATTTCAGGCCGATGTTTGGTGCAATCGGTAAAGCAAGCCAGCAAACCTCAATGCTATTTTTGTCGCAAGCGGCGGTTGCTGAAGGAATTCCTGAAAAGCTTGGCCTGCAAAGCTTGATCGGTGTGGTTAAAAACTGCCGAACGGCAACCAAAGACAAGATGATCCATAACGCTTACCAACCTAAAATTGATGTGGATCCGCAAACCTATGAGGTGCGAGCCGATGGTCAGTTATTGACTTGCGAGCCTGCGACGGAGCTACCAATGGCTCAGCGTTACTACTTGTTTTAAAAGAATTCACAGAAACTTTTCATAGAAAAAGTAAAGTGCATAAAGAGATGGAAACACTATGTTACGTATCACCGAAAAACTGCACGATCAGCCTCAGGCTTCAGCGAGCTTAAGCTTGAGTATCGATCAACGCATTCGTAGTCGTCTTAAGGTGACCTTGGATGATGGGCGAGATGCCGGACTTTTTTTACCCCGTGGATTAATTCTGCGTGGTGGGGACCGCTTACGCACTGAGTGTGGCGAGATCATTGAAGTCAAGGCATCTCCTGAGTGGGTATCAAAGGTAAGCACCGATGACCCCTTGTTACTTGCTCGCGTCAGCTATCATCTGGGCAATCGTCATGTTCCTTTGCAAATCGAATTAGGTTTCGTGTGCTATCAACATGATCATGTCTTAGACGATATGGTGCGGGGACTCGGGGCCGACGTTGTTTGTGAACAACAGCCCTTTGAACCCGAAGCAGGAGCTTATAGCAGTGAAAGCAGTGGACATCACCACGCGCATTCGCATGACGACACGCCACATTCTCATTAATTGCTCAGCAAAGGACTCTCGTATGAAAACGACCTATACTGTCCCCGCTCTCTTAGGACTCATGCTCATGTCACCCTTGGTGCTTGCCCATCCCGGCCATGAGCATGCAAGCCATGCATTCACGTCTGGCTTGTTGCATCCACTCACAGGGCTAGATCACCTCGTCATGTTGCTGGGTATCGGCATGCTCGGCGCTTGGCAATCTCGCAAAGGGCGGACGCAACTATACATTGGCACGCTGGGCATTCTGTTTGCTGGGGCCGTATTAGGCTTAATCACACAGATTAGCGCAGGCATTGAGATGGTTATTCTAGCTTCGATGTTTCTGATCGCAGCCGCGCTTTTTTTCTCTGCGAAAGGCTGGTTACCCATGATCGCCTCATTAGTGCTGGTCATGTTTCATGGCTGGGCGCATGGACTTGAAATGCCCGCAGAAGGCGTATTCAGTTTCATGCCTGGCATGTTAATCATGGCGAGTTTCATCATGGCGACGGGCTTTGCCTTGGGTAAAACCTTTCAGCCTAAGTGGCTCGGTGCGGGCAGTGCGGCTGCCGCAGCTCTGATCGCAGTATTGGGCTAAATCCATGCTGGCCCATCTAAGACTTTATCAGCTCATTAGCCCCTCCTTGCCGATTGGTGCATTCACCTATTCGCAAGGACTGGAGTGGGCGGTGGAAGCCGGTTGGGTCAAGGATCAAGCAAGCCTACAACAATGGCTAGAAGGCGTGCTGTACTTGAGTGTGGCCCGCCTTGAGCTGCCCGTGCTGATTCGCTTACGCCATGCCATGGACAATGAGGATGTGACATCAATCCTCCACTGGTCTCGCTATTTATATGCAAGCCGAGAAACTTCGGAACTCAGAGCCGAAGAGCGCCAACGTGGTAAAGCACTGGGCGTTTTATTGCCCTCACTGGGCATCGAGATTACGCCCGATATCCAACCCGCGATTGATATAACTCAGCTAGCAGGAATGGCCTTGGCATCACACCATTGGCGAATTCCTATCGAGGATTTGTGCACAGGGTATCTTTGGAGCTGGCTAGAAAACTCGGTGATGGCTGGTGTAAAGCTGGTTCCCTTGGGCCAGACCAGCGGGCAACGTGTGCTCCTCGACCTATCCGAGCAGTTACCTGAGTTAGTGGAACTGTCCTTAAGCATTACTGATGAGCATGTTGCGGGCTCGACGCCTGCGCTGGCCATCGCGAGTGCGCGTCATGAAACACAATATACCCGATTATTTCGTTCTTAATTTACCCATCAGGAAAGCATTATGAGTGATTACAAATCGCCTTTACGTATTGGTGTCGGCGGCCCAGTGGGCTCTGGCAAAACAGCCTTATTGGAAGTGCTGTGTAAGGCCATTCGTGATAAATATAGCATCGCCGTGGTCACCAATGATATTTACACCCAAGAAGACGCCAAAATACTCACCCGTGCTGAAGCATTACCCGCTGATCGCATTGTCGGCGTTGAAACGGGTGGCTGTCCGCATACGGCGATTCGTGAAGATGCCTCGATGAACTTAGCCGCTGTAGAGGAGTTGGCAAGACTGCACAAAGATCTGGATGTTGTCTTTGTCGAAAGTGGCGGTGATAACCTGAGTGCCACCTTCAGCCCAGAACTGGCGGATCTTACTATTTATGTGATTGACGTTGCCGAAGGTGAAAAAATCCCACGTAAAGGCGGCCCCGGTATTACGAAGTCTGACTTGTTGGTCATCAATAAAATCGACCTTGCGCCTTATGTAGGTGCCAGCTTAGAAGTAATGGAGGCGGATACCCAACGTATGCGTCCCAACCGTCCTTATGTCTTCACCAACCTCAAAATCGGTACGGGCTTGGACGTTATAATTGATTTCGTTATTAAACAAGGCATGTTAGACGCAAAATAAAGCGCTCTTTTTACCCAAATGTTCATATCACCGAAAAGGCCCTAAACATGACTGACTTGAGCGTAGTTTCTGCTCCTGAGGCAAGGTCGGAAGTTTCCTCCGGCTGGAAAGCACGGATCGAGCTTACCTATGCCCACCGATATGCGAAAACACGCTTAGTTCGCTGTCAGCGTCAGGGCCCTTTATCCGTTCAACGCGCGTTTTATCCTGAAAATGACGTCTGCCACACCTACCTTCTACATCCGCCAGGAGGAGTGGTTGGCAGCGATCAGTTGGATGTCCACGTACAGGTTGAAGAAAAGGCCCATACCTTAATCACCACCCCAGGGGCGACTAAGTTCTATCGTTCGGGTGGACGCCTAGCGACCTATCGTCAGCATTTGCACCTTGCTGCAGGTGCCTGCTTAGAATGGTTTCCACAGGAAAATATTTTTTTCCCCGACAGTCAGGTCAGGATGAGCACTCAGATAAACCTGCACCCTGATTCGCGATTCATCGGCTGGGAAATTATGTGCCTGGGACGGCCAGTAATTCACGAGCGATTTACTCAGGGTCAATTAATGGCCTCCACCCAACTGTTAGTCGATGGGGCACCCTTACTCATTGAACACCTGTTAAGTGAGGGAGACTCTCAGCAATCCTCACTTGCTGGTATGCACGGCTACCCGATGCAAGCCACGATGCTACTCTATCCTGCGTCTGAGGCTCTTCTCTCAAGTGTTCAAGCACTCATGCAAAACGAAACGCACCTGATCAGCGCTGTGACCTTATTGGACTCGTTATTGGTGGTTCGAGTGTTGGGCCATCAGACAGAAGCGCTTATGGCGCTGCTGACCCGAGTCTGGTCTGAGGTACGACCCGACATCATCGGAAAGCCTGCGTGCATTCCCCGTATTTGGGCCACTTGATCAATCCACAATCACCAGATCATTAGAGGATTTATGATTAAAGACTATACTGAGTGAGAGTGAAACACATGGATCAGGTTGGAAGATGCTTAAATACCTCGCTTATTGTCTAATCTTGTTGGGCGTGACCAACACTTGGGCCTCCACCATCAAACTCGGTGTTTATCATAATCCACCTAAACTGTTTTTATCTGAGCAAGGGGATGTTAAAGGTATTTTTGGCGATCTATTGCTCGAAATCGCTCGCCAAGAACAGTGGACAATTGAGCCCGTTGCCTGCCAGTGGGAAGATTGTTTAGCGCTTCTTCAACAGAATCGAATCAACCTGCTCCCAGACGTCGCACCCAACGCGGAACGACGTGCTCTGTTTGCCTTTCACGAAGAACCCGTTTTACACAGCTGGTCACAGGTGTTTCAGCATCAATCGCAACAGATCGATTCAATTCTCGATCTTAACCAGAAGCAGCTAGCCGTATTAGCAGGCTCTGTGCAACAACGATACCTAGAACAAATGATGAACGAATTTGGTATCGTCATTCACCTGCTAGAAGTGGAAACCCTTGTTGAAGGTTTATATGCAGTAAAAGAGCAACGCGTGGATGGGTTAGTGACCAACCATTTATTTGGCAGTTTGCATGCCGATGCCTATGGTATGACAGAAACCAGCATTATGTTTGGCGCGACAGGCCTGTATTTCGCGGCGAATCCACAATGGCCACAAAATACACAAACACTCTCTCGTATTGATCATTGGTTGCGCGAGTGGAAAGCCGCGCCGCAATCCTTTTATCATCAGGTAATCAGTGGCTGGAAACCCGCCAAAATTCAGCCCTTTATTCCAACGAGTGTATGGGTCACCTTAGCGGTGCTGATTGCAGTCTTAGTCCTGAGCAGTTGGTTCATTAAAAGTCTGCGCAAACAAGCTCGTCACTTCAAATCCGCACTGATGACCACTCATCAACACTTATCAGTGATCCTTGAAAACTTAGACACTTATGTATACATCAAGGATGACGAATTCCGATACACCTATGTTAGCAAATCTGTTTGCCAACGTTTTCAAACCAAGGAATCAGACATTATTGGAAAAACCGCGTGTGATTTTTTTGATGCAGACACCGCCGCCAGCATCCATGACTTCGATCGACGTGTGCTCACGCAGGGAGAGCGAATCATCGAAGAGGAGCGGAATCGTATCCAGAATGAAGACACCCCCGTGACGTTTTTATCAATCAAAACGCCTTTACGAAATGAAAAGGGCGAAATCACTGGCATATGTGGTATTTCAACCGATATCACATTGCAAACTCAGTATCAGGAAGAAGTGCATCAGCTCATTTTCTTTGACTTGCTCACCGGCCTACCCAACCGAAAGTTTATCGTGGAGCATTTGTCAAAGATCCTGAAAACCGAGGATCAACCTTCCATACATGGCTTTATTGTCATGATCGACCTAGACAACTTTAGAGACCTTAATGATAGTTTTGGCCATGATACGGGCGATCAATACCTCAAACATATCGCTAAAAACATCAAAAAACAGCTGCGCGCCAACCAAACCCTAGGCCGCTTTGGCGGAGATGAGTTTGTCATCATCGCCGAGTTAACCGCGTCCCAAGCAATCAATATCTTAGACCATATTCAACGCGCCCTTGTGCGTGTAAAACATGCGTGTTCTGAACCCTTCGTGATTAACTCCAAAGCCTACATATCGAGTATCAGCATGGGCGTTTCGCTCTTTTCAGATGCGAAGAAGGGTGCCGTTGATGGCCTAAAACAAGCAGAGCTGGCAATGTACGATGCCAAAAAAGCTGGACGGAATCAGATTCGATTTTTTGATTTTGAAATGCAAGAGCAAGCGGATAAGCGCACCGAACTTGAGGCGGGTATTCGCAAAGGGCTCGATGCCCAAGAGTTCTGCCTCTACTATCAATCGCAGCATGATGCAGATGGCTCAATCATCGGGTACGAAGCTTGGTGCGCTGGGTGCGTGAAGGGGTTGTCATCCCACCCTCAGACTTTATTCCGCAAGCGGAGCAATCAGGCTGATCATTCCTCTAGGTCAATGGATTCTCAAAACCGCCTGTGAACAACTGGCGCAATGGAAAGCGCTCCCCGACAAACAGCATCTCAGTATTGCCGTGAACATCAGCGCCGTCCAATTTCAAGACCCTAAATTCGCTCAACAGGTGATCAGTCTATTGGATCAAACTCAGGCCCCCGCTGATCATCTGGAGCTTGAAATCACCGAGAGTATGTTGATCAGTGATCTTGATAAAATCATCGATATTCTTTTGCTATTAAAAACAAAAGGAATACGTTTTTCACTGGATGACTTTGGTACCGGTTATTCATCGCTGGATCGCCTGACCAACCTCCCCTTAGATCAACTCAAAATTGATCAACGCTTTGTCCGTAATCTAGACAAACACACGCGTGATGCCGCAGTGGCCAAAACCATTATTGACCTAGGGCGCAACCTTGGCTTATCTGTGATTGCTGAAGGCGTCGAGACTGAGTACCAACGTGAACGACTCCTTGAACTCGGGTGCTATCAGTTCCAGGGGTATCTGTTTTCGAAACCCGCTTTACTGTCGGAATAACTCCCTGTTCAGAATCGAGAAGTAACAAGCGGTTCACCGAATAGAGGGGATCTACTGATGGATATCACGTGTTAAACGCTACGGACTCAACCCAACATTTCTTGAAACACCGATTCAATGTCAAAATCCTCTTGATCCTCTTCATCGATTTTCAGTGATTTTTCAACATGATCCAAATGCTCAAGCATCAAGCGCCGTGCAGCATGGGCATCACCTGCAGCGATGGCAGAGACAATCGCACTGTGTTCATCATCCTTGCAAGCAGCTGCATTCGGCGAGTCATAGAGCTAATGATCAGGCTCGATAGCGCCGTTAAGCGTCGAACGATATCGCAAAACAGACTGTTGCCCGTCAACTCAGCCAAGAGCAAATGAAAATCACCCGTCAACTGAGTTAAACGACCGTGGTCTTTTGCCGCGCGCGCACGGCTTTCATCCTTAAGGTGTTGCTGAAGCCGTGTTATCACACGTTGCTCCGGTGCTTGTGCGAGCACCTCAACCACGGAGACCTCAATCGCACGACGCGCAGCAAACACTTCACTGGCTTCTTTAGCGCTCGGTCGGGCCACATACGCCCCTCGGTTATGCTTAAGCGTGATAATACGATCCTGCGCTAAACGAAAAAAAACCTCCCGCAAGCGCGTTCGACTCACCCCAAATACTCGACATAGGCGCTCTTCCGAGAGCTTAAGACCAGGTGGCAGTTTACGATTGGCAATGGCACTGAACATCAAATCATAAATGCTTTGATTGTCGCTGACCGGAGGCATTTTTACTTTAACCACAATTTTCCCCTAAGACCTTGGCTGGAAGAGCACGCCTTACAAGCCCCCTATTCTACGCAATCCTATGCCTGAGATACATCCGCATGAATACAGCGCGTCCAACGCGGAGTCAGTGTATTGACGCTGGGCAGCGGTGATAAACAACGGGATGAGGCTTGAGCACAACGTGGCGCAAAAGCACATTCGTCGATTCGTCGGATCAATTGCGGAGGCGCGCCCGGTATTGCAGGTAACGCCTGGTTGCGGTCCATGCCCGGATGCACAGTAGCCCCCAATAACCCCTGTGTATAAGGGTGCCATGGTTTTGACAACACCGCTTGCACAGGACCCTGCTCAATAATACGTCCTGCGTACATCACCGCCGTTCGATCCGCCACTTCAATCGCCACACCGACATCATGGGTGACAAAAATCATACTCATGCCCAATTCGCGCTGCAGCTCTTTAAGTAACAACAGCACCTGAATTTGAACCGTCGCGTCTAAGGCCGTCGTCGGTTCATCCGCAAGCAATACACGCGGCTTACACGCGAGGGCTAATGCGATCATCGCCCGTTGGCGCATGCCTCCTGACATTTCATGTGGGTACGCATCTAAGCGCTTCGCGGCAGAAGGAATTCGCACGCGATCCAGCATTTCCAAGGCTCGTTGCCTTGCGTCTTTATAGCTGATGCGTTCATGACGCATCACCGACTCAGCAATCTGATCACCAACGGTAAAGACGGGATCAAACGCCAACATGGGCTCTTGGAAGACCATCGACACCGTTTTGCCGCGCATCGCAGATAAAGCCTTGGACTTCATCTTCAGTACGTCTTGCCCCTCAACCAGCACCTGTCCCTCAATCTGAGTTTTATGCATGGGATGCAGCCGCATGAGTGATTTTAACGTCACACTTTTACCACAACCCGACTCACCGAGTAAGGCCAAGGTTTCACCTGCTGCCAAATCAAAACTGACATCATTAACAGCAAAAATTGACCCTTCTTCTCCCTTAAACGTAACATTCAGATTCTTGACCTCAACAACGGGGTTCATGGCTCACCTCCTGTAAACGGATATAGGTTTGATGGTCGGCACTGCCAGGCAATTTAAAACAGGCGGCTTTATGACTGCCTGAGACCTTCACTGTGTCGGGCTCTTTCTCTGCACAAATAGCTTTTGCGAACTGACAACGTGGGTGGAAACGACACCCCTTAGGTGGAGCGATAGGATTCGGTGGATCGCCCTCTAACACGATATAGTTTTTCGATTGACCGGGTGTTTGCGCGGGTACCGAATTCAACAAAGCGCGTGTGTAAGGGTGGGCTGGATTTTCATAGAGCTGCGCCACCGGGCCAGACTCAACAACCTGCCCAAGATACATCACCATCACGTCGTCGCTGATGTATTGCACCACATTCAAATCATGTGAAATAAACAAATAGGTCAGTTCAAACTCTTTTTTCAAATCCGACAAGAGATTCAAAACCTGCGCTTGCACCGATTTATCCAAGGCCGAAACAGCCTCATCTAAAATCACAATTTCGGGCTTGATCGCCAAGGCTCGAGCAATGTTTACTCGCTGGCGCTGCCCTCCCGAGAGTTCGTGAGGATAACGACGAATAAACACACTGGGGTTTAAGCCAACTCTATCGAGCAAGTCACGCGCTTGCTGTCGCGCCAAGGTTTCACTCACTCCGTGAATTTGTGGACCGAAGGCAATGGAGTCTTCAATCGTTAAGCGCGGATTGAGGGAGGCATAGGAGTCCTGAAACACCATCTGCATTTGGCGGCGCAACTGAGCAACGGGATGGCGCCCTCCAATATTACCAAACTCTTTTCCACGAATACTGATACGCCCTTCATCGGGTTCGATCAAATGCATTAACAGCCGCGCCGTTGTTGATTTTCCACAACCTGACTCACCGACAATGCCGAGGGTACGCCCCTTCTCAACCTCAAAACTCACGCTTTCAACTGCATGCACCACTTGAGTCGGACGTCCAAACAGGTCTTTTCCGATGGGAAAATGCTTTTTTAAATCCTGTACACGTAATAAAGCACTCATGATCGGCTACCTCTTAATATCCATTGCGCCCCGTAATCCATCCGAGAGCAGGTTAAAGCACAGTGATGTGATAAAAATCATCAATCCAGGTAAAACGGAGATCCAAGGCTGCACATAAATCGATTGACGTAAGGTATTCAGCATTAACCCCCATTCGGCGACCGGAGGCTTGACGCCCAATCCTAAAAAGCTCAAACCCGCTGCTAAAATCATGCACACTGACACCAGACTGGTGGCATAAATAAACACAGGCCCCAGCACATTCCCTAGCACGTGTACACGAATAATCGTAAAGGAGTTGGCACCCGAAGCGCGTGCTGCATCAACAAAGTCCAGATTACGAACAGAGGTGGTGACGCTCTCGGCCACTCGCGCAATCGGCGGAATAAACACCAAAGTTAAAGACAAAATCGCATTGACAAAGCCTGCCCCTAAGGCACCCGAGATTGCAATGGCCAACAGCACAGCCGGAAAGGCAAAGAACACATCGGTCGTGCGCATGATCAACGTATTCCACCACCCCTCAAAAAATCCTGCCACCAAACCCAGGCTGGTTCCAATCAAGAAGGCAATAAATACAGGCAAGAGCCCCATCAATAAGCTCATTTGACCGCCATACATTAGGCGAGACAGCATATCGCGGCCTAATTCGTCCGTGCCTAACCAGTGTCCAGTGGTTCCAATCGCCGAGAGTCGTTTTAACATAGTGCCTTGCGCCGGATCATACGGGGCCAGTAAAGGTGCGAAGACGGCCATCAAGACCAAACTTAACAGCACCAAGGCACAGGCAACCGATACTTTATCGCGCTTCAAACGCATCCAAACCGTCGCCCAATAGCCTCTAGAAATGGCCGCCGTTTCAGCCGCGATCGCAAATGCCTGAGCACTTGGATTTTGTGTAGTCGAATTCATGGGCTTAGCCTCGCTTAATACGTGGGTCCATCAGTGTCTGTAAAACATCCACCAATAAATTCAGTGCCACAAAAAACATGGCCAATACCAAAATAATGCCTTGTAACAACGGGATATCCCGCTGAAAAATGGCCGTATTTAATAAATACCCAGTGCCCGGCCAGGAAAAAACGGTCTCGACTAAAATAGAACCGCCTAACAGATAACCGAATTGCAAGCCCATGACGGACAGAACTGTTGGCGCTGCATTTTTAGCCACGTGCAGTGTGATGCGGCTGGCACGTAAACCACGGGCTTGCAATGCTACGACAAACTCCGAGTTCAAAATCTCGGATACAGTGGCTCGCACCGTACGTGTCACAATCCCCATCGGAATAAAACACATGGTGACGGCGGGTAAAACAAGATGTTGCAAATGCGCCCAGTCCCAACGCCAGTTCGAAGAACCACCAGGCCCTGCACCCATTGAGGGCAGCCAATCCAACTGCACCGAAAAAATAATGACGAGCAGTAAACCTAACCAGTAATGAGGGATAGAAACACCGGTAATGGCCACTGCGGTGGCTACTTTATCCACCCAAGTTCCATTGTAAAATGCCGCTAATGCCCCGAGTAAAATGCCACCACTAAAACCGATAAACGCAGAGGCAAAAGCAAGCGTCAGTGTATTGCTCAACGCTAATCCAATATCTCCCATTACAGGACGCCCAGTGGCAACGGATACGCCCAAGTCCCCCTGAACCGCCCGCTGTATCCATGAGCCAAACTGAACAATCAAAGGCCGATCCATGCCATAGGCTTCTTTAATGGCGATCACGACTTCAGCCGGGGCATCAGCCGGAATGACAGCTGTCAGTGGATCACCTGGCGCCAAGTGCACTAATGAAAAGCACACGGCTGCGACCGCCAGTGCTATCGGAATGGCGAACAAAAAACGCCGGATAATAAATGCAAACATACGCTTCTCCTAGGTATCCCTAAGCGCTTGCAGACCAAGCGCCTAGGTGACCGAGACTATAACTAGTCTTTCATGTGTACCGGGGTCAGATCCTGGAACCAACTCTTGGCTTGCACAAACCCGTTGACCTTGTCACTCATAGCTCTTGGACCCGTATCGTGGGCAACAAATAGATAAGGTGAATCCTCAACGATGGTTTCATGCAGTTGGGTATAGACCCGCAGGTTTTCGGCAGGATCAAATGCTGTTTGCAGATCGGCAATCAAACTATCCACCTCAACATTTTTGTAATGCCCCCAGTTCAGGGAAACCGGCGCTACGTTTTTAGAATCCATAAAGCGGATTAATGCCGCAAAAGGATCATGAGTTGCAAAGGTAATGTTGGTGGCATGTGCGCCCAGTGAGGCAGGATCCGCCGCCCCTTGTCGCCAGTTATTAAATAAGGTTTCCCAGACCAAGACTTCAAAGCTAATCTCGATGCCCACCTCTTTCAACTGCTGCTGAATCAACTCATTCATTTGCAAAGGCTGCATTTGCCCAGAACCCGATGCTGATATCAGCACCTTAGCCTGCACCGGATTATTTGGCCCAAAGCCCGCCTCTGCTAATAAAGCTTTTGCCGCTTCAGGGTCGTAAGTGATTTTGAAATCTGGATCACCAAACGCGGGATCATCCGGCAACAGCAGCCCTTGCGCAGGCACCATATAACCGCCGAGTAGCTGCTGTATCGACTCACGATCCACGGCCAAATTAGCCGCCTGTCTCACGCGCTTATCCAACCAAGGAGAGCCGTCCAAGAAGCTAAATTGCCAAGGCCAAATATGGGGATACCCATTGCTGGTGATTTGATAGCCTCGGCTTTGGAGCATGGGCAAGGTGTCGGCAGGAGGGTTCTCGATCCAGTCAACCTGGCGAGACAGCAAGGCATTGGCGCGAGTATTGGCTTCAGGAATTGGTATTAACACGATCCGTTCAGCCTGTGCTTTACGCGCTTCATTCCAATAATCATGGTTCGGAATCAACTCAGCACGTTCACGCGGCACCAATCGATCCAACTTGAAAGGCCCTGTTCCTGAAGGGTTTTGCTCAAAGGCCTTCCAATCACGACCCAGTGCTTCCCAATGCGCAGGACTGGACATAAACATAAAGGGCAGCTGATTGATGAACATGGCATTCGGTGTTTTGGTGGTAATTTCGACGGTGTACTCGTCGATTTTTTGAATGCTCTCAAATGCAGGTAAACGCGCCACCACCTGTGCCGCTTGCTGGGCATCGTACTGGGGAGACTGATCGTTAAAAATCTTATCGAAGTTGAACAAGACCGCATCGGCATTGAACTCAGACCCATCGTGGAACTTTACCCCTTGGCGCAGTGTAAACGTCCATTTGCGTGGATCCGATTCATCAACGGTCCATTCAGTCGCCAACTGAGGTACTAAAGGTGCCACTCTATCCTCAACAGATAAATCCCAGCTCACCAAGGCATCATAAAGCGTCATTCCCGTAAAGCGAACGCCCTCAAAACCTGAGTTAGGTGCACCCGAGGTTAAAGGGATATCTGACGCCGTCATACCGATTCGCACCACACCTTGAGCCTGAGCCGTTAAAGGCAGAAGTGCAACAAGGCTCGCAACCGTTAACGCTTTAAGCGGAAAACGCAAATAAGTCTTTGCAACAGAAGGTACCGATTTCATAGTTAAGCTCCTTTGATAACGTACAGGAGCTTTTTGCACAGGGCGTGCCAGATTATGTATTTATTTTTGTATTTTTAATTGTATTCAATAAAATCAGGACATTGCTCAAACCGAACACCCTATATTCATAAGTGCATTCAACTTATTCACATCTAACTTCACACAAAATCTGCACCAAACCAATACAAAATCTACCAAAATGCACCTTTAGCGTGCGAAAAAGCCCGACAACCCGGTACAAAATGAAAAATCCGGTAGAAAAATTTATACGTGAATATCTAGGAATTTATACAATCTTTGTATATCTTAAAACCAATATTGTATACAGGATTACAAAACCATGCTCATCAACCTTATCAATCCCAATACCTCAGGCTCCATGACGGACTGTATTCACCAAGCAGCAAAATCGACATCAAGCCCAGACACGATGTTTCGTGCGTGCCACCCCAGCGAGGGGGTCGCATCCATTGAAGGCTATTTAGATGAGCTGGTTGCTGCGACGGGCGTTATCGAACAAGTCCTCGAAGGGGAAAAAGCGGGCTGCCAAGCACATATCTTGGCGTGCTTTGGCGACCCCGGTTTAGATGCTGCACGCGAAGTGGCTAACGCACCGGTTATTGGAATCGCGGAAGCGGCTATGCATACCGCGAGCCTGTTAGGTCATAAGTTTAGTATTGTCACCACCCTTGCACGCACTCTACCCATTAGCGAACATCTGGTGCACAAATACGGTATGACGGCTCATTGTGGCGGAATCAGTGCCGTCGACATTGCCGTATTAGAGCTGCACAATCCTGAATCCGATGCCTACCAACGCATATTAACCGCCTGTCAGGCCGCCATGAACAATGAACAAGCGGACGTCATTGTCTTAGGTTGTGCTGGAATGGCGGATTTAACACAACGATTGCAAACAGCTTTAGGCATTCCTGTAATTGATGGTGTCAGCACAGCGGTGGGCATGGTCGAAATGCTGATACGCTGCGGATTAGCGACCGGGAAGCGCCATGCCTACGCCCCTCCCTTACCCAAAACCTATGGTGGCTGGCAGGCACTTTGCTGAACAAAGCCTGATACGATCAGAGAGGCGTTTTTGACAGACTTTTTCGCATCACATGGACTTTTGTGAAATTAAAAATGGTAGGTAAAAAAGACAAGTCCAAACTTTTAACAACCCTGTAACCGCGTTTTTTATACAACTCCAGTCCAGCGGTGTTCGTGTCAGAGACATCCAATTCTATGTAAGGCAGTGAAGTGGTGTTGGCCAGTGATTCCACATGGTCGAGCATTCGCGAGGCAATTCCCTGCCGCCGCCGATTGGGTTGCACTTTGATGCCATACACATAAAACGCATTTCCGGTGGAAAAATACTCGACCAGATAAAAAATCAAAAAACGGTACCAGCCCGTCCAAACACTAAAGACCTCGTTAAATCGACGAAAACTTGGAGCATAAGGTCCTTTTTTATTGTATTTATACGCAAGAAAACCAACAGGGACTTCATTTTGGGTAGCCACCACGACACGTGTCCAATCAATCGACTGATGAAACAATGCAAAGCGCTGGTCGGCATCGCCTATAATGGCATTCATCGAACCTCTTCCCGTGGCAACAAGCTCTAATACTTTAATATCAATCGATTGCTCAGACGAGAAGGTCACTACATCCACTAATGCTTGTTTTCTTTCCATACTGCCTCATTGGTGGAAAACCTAGCCTTATTAGTCGTCAAGGCTGCGAATATTTTGTTTATTTTCGTAAGTCACGCTAGATCATACTACCAAACAATTCTCTACTGTGACTGCTAAGAAAAAAACATCTATTTAATGTGTCTATTTATTAGGCCAAAATCACACAGAGCGCGCCCATCACAATCAACACCAATCCTATTAAATCACGTCGGCTAAGGGATTCTTTAAACCAGAATGCTGAGATAATCAGCGTAAAAATAATTTCGACCTGTCCAAGCGTTTTAACCATGGCCACTGTCTCTAGACTCATTGCTGTAAACCAGCCCAAAGAACCGAAAAAACTACAGATACTGATGAGCCCAGTGAGCTTTGGACGTTGCCAAAGCGCAACTAGGGTTTCTGGTTCGCGCCATACCACCCACACTAATAGCATCAAGGTTTGTGCCACGATAACACTCAACAAGACCCAAGCCGCACTGTGCAAGAAGGGAAGCCCTAAAAGCAAACTGGCCTCTCGCACCCAGAGCGTCGTCAACGCAAAGCATAAACCACTGCCAAGCCCCGTAATTAAGGTCGATAGGGAAATCGCTTTAAATGACGACGGATTGGCCATTAACCAAATGGCGACACCACCAATCAGCACGCCCAACCAAGCCAAGGGACTCAAGAGAGCACTAAAAAACAGAGCACCCAGCACAGCCGCAATGACGGCTTCACTTTTGGCCAGCCCTACCCCAATTGCATAATTTCGACGTTTAAAGAGCATCACCATGAGCACTGTCGCGGCAATTTGCGCCAACGAAGCCAAGAGTACCAACCCCACATACCCCTTAGAGAAAACAGGCGCATCCGCTTCGCCAAACTGATACAGCAGAATCAGATATAAGGCCGCTAAAGGACTCGCATACAGAAAACGCGCCAAGGTCACACCCGTTGAACTCACCTCTAGGCTTAAGCGTTTTTGGAAGGCATTGCGCAGGGACTGCATAAATGCAGCAAATATCGTGAAGGGAATCCATAACATAGGTGGGTTTGACTCCTGAACCACTCAGACTCAACTCAAAAGCCCCCAGGGTGAGTGAAACCTCTGGGGGCTGAATGGCAAAACACTAGAGCTAGATTTCTAGCCTTTTGTGCTCTTTAAAATTTCCGTTAAACCAGCAACAGCACCGCCTATATTGGCTAATTCCGCAGGAACAATCATGGTGTTATTGGTTTTCGCAAGATTACCAAACTCTTTTACATACTGCTCAGCGACGCGCAGATTCACCGCATTTTGTCCACCCGGTTGCTGAATCGCATCCGCAATCTCACGAATGCCCTGTGCAGTCGCTGCTGCAATCAATTCAATTTCACGTGCCCGACCTTCGGCCTCATTAATTTGACGTTGCTTATCCGCTTCCGAAAGGTTGATCACTTCTTGTTTTTGACCTTCTGAAACGTTAATCATCGACTGACGCTCACCCTCAGACTTAGCAATCGCTGCACGACGCTCACGCTCCGCGCGCATTTGCTGCTCAAGCGCATCTTTGATACTGGCTGGCAACTCAATGTCGGATATCTCATAACGAAGCACTTTGACACCCCAAGGATAGGCCGCCTCATCAAGCGCCTTCACCACTTCCTCATTGATTTTTGCCCGCTCTTCAAAGGTTTTATCCAGATCGGTTTGACCGATGACCGAACGCATGGTGGTTTGCGCCAACTGAGAAGCGGCATAGCGATAGTCATTGATACCATAACTTGCCTTATGGGGATCAACGACTTGTATATATAGAATGCCGTCGATACCGACCTGAATGTTGTCTTTTGTGACACAGGTCTGACGCGTCACATCAATCACTTCTTCTTTTAAGGTATGGATGTACGCGACTTTGTCGATAAAGGGAATCAGAATGTGAAACCCCGAATCCAACGTGCGAGAGTATTTACCCAAACGCTCTATCACGTAATTACTTCGTTGAGGCACAATTCGTGCCGTTTTAAAGATGGTAATCACCACCGCAATTGCGAAACCTATCGCTAAAATATTCATATCTGTCATGGTTACAATTCCTTGTTAAGGTTAGATAGAGTTGATAAAGGTTACTGGGGAGACTGCTTAGTCACATTGAGGTGGATGCCATCGTTCGATAAAACCCAAGCGACATCGCCCGCTTTTAAATCATCTTTAGACAGGGCATCCCACTGCACACCATTTAACATCACGCGTCCGGCTCCTTGGTTAAAGTCCGCAATCACCGTGACTCGATTGCCGATGTCTTGCTTGAGTTGACTCGGCTGCTCAGTGCTATCCGCCGTATAGCCGACAAACCAACGCTTACAACGACCGCGTGCAGCAAACAACAAGATAAGGCTCACCACCCCAAACACCGTATATTGTGCAGCAGTGGATTCAATCCAGCCCAGTTGCATTGAGACACCGACAAAAATGGCGGCGAGTCCAATAAAGACCGCCAAGATACTGGTGGCCAATAATTCAGTTAAAATCAGCGCCACACCCACGATAATCCAAATAATCGCAACACTCATAGATAACGCTCCTTGTGAAAAGCAAGACCAAACAGTCACTCAATCGGTTTAAACGAATCCGATCTATAGTAACACGTAATATCAACCCACCCACTGCCTAAATACCGCCGTCGCTAAAATGCCCAGACTCATCACCCTTTCATTGTGATGCACATCCTTATGCCGTATGCAGCTTAGCCCAGAAGATCCAACAACGAGATTCAGACAACGCGCTAAGTGAAAAAATTTTACGCTTTTGTTACGCGAATCGCCTTTTTTAACAACAGAGATGTAACGGGCATTCGGAGTAGAGTTAACTCTCTGATCATTAGGAGTCTGCACACAATGAAACGCAACCGTATCGCTGTCATAGGCCTAGGCCGATTTGGCCAAGCATTAGCAACTGAAGCTCAGAAAAATAGCATCGAAGTCCTTGCTATCGATCGCAATGAGTCGCTGGTCAATGACATTGCCGACCAAGTCAGTGAAGCGATTATTGCCGACTGCACCAACCCTAAAGCGATTTCAGCCATTGATTGGCAGCAGTTTTCAACCGTGATCGTCGCCATCGGAAGTGATATCAAAAACAGCATGATGGCTGTCATACTTCTGCAAGAGGCGGGTGTGAAAAACCTCTGGTGTAAAGTACAAGATCGTTATCATGCCGCATTGGTATCAAGAATGGGGGTTCAAAAGGTCATTAGCCCTGAAGAGGAAATGGGGCGGAGAGCCGGCAGACATCTTAGACACCCTGACATGCTACAACAGATGCAACTAACTGAAAATCAATACGTTGCCGAAATAAAAATTGTCAATATAGTTGAGCAGCGTTCATTTATGTCCACAATCAAATCACAAGATTTGATTCTTCTTGCGATTAAGCTCAAAAAGCAAACGGAGTTTGAAATGGCTCGCGAGATCCCAAGTCGCTTTTACCCGGGGGATAAAGTTTTAGTTATGAGTAAAACAAGGGAGGGCTTTACATGGCCAACTCTTCTGTCGTAAGCCGCTATGGTTTTTGGGGATCTGCAGGTGGTGCCTTGTTCATTTTTTTTACAGCAGGGTCTCTTCTAGGGGCAGCACTACTGACACTTCCAATTAGTCGAACCCAAGATGCTGGTTTTTTAGATCTTTATTTTACGGCGGTATCGGCCATCACCGTAACAGGCCTTGTTACCTTAGATACGGGATCGGATTTTACAGCGTTTGGTCAAATCGTCATTGCCCTACTGATTCAAGCGGGCGGACTTGGATACATGCTCACAGGAACCTTAGTACTATTAGGAAGGCATCGATTTATTTCATTGCGCCAACAGTCGACCCTAGGGGCCTCCAATCAAATTAACGAAAGTATTTCTGTTTTTAGACTGGTGCGCTTTGTTGTTATTTTTAGTCTAATCACAACCCTTATCGTGAGCCTATTGCTTGCTTGTTTTTGGATTCCAGAGTTTGGCTGGCGTCAAGGCATTGGCTACGCGGCATTTCATG